>JAEWQZ010000345.1 GCA_023460255.1 Actinomycetes bacterium | reverse complement strand
GTCCTGCCGTGGCCGGGCGACCGCGTCGTCGCGTTCCTGCACGTCCTGGCCGACGAGGCGGCGGACCGTGGCCACAGCTACGACCGGTCCCGGATCGCGGGCCCGCGAGCGCAGGTCGAGCCCCTGCCGGTGACCGACGGGCAGGTCGCGCACGAGTGGGCGTTCCTGCGGGCGAAGCTGGCGGCGCGCAGCCCGGCGGTGCTCGAGCGGTGGGCGGGCGTCGTCGTCGCGGACGTGCACCCGGTGTTCACGGTGGTCCCCGGCGCCGTCGCGCCCTGGGAGAAGGTGGCCTGACGGGGTCGGGCGCCTCACCCGCACTCCGCCGCAGGTCGGGCGGGCTCAGGGCTCGACGCCGACGCGCCGCTCGGCGGCCGCGGTGCCCCGGTCGTAGGCCAGCGCCGTCGCGACGTACGCCAGCGCGAGGGCCGTGAAGACCGCGCGGGACCACCCGGCGTCGGGCAGCACGACGGCGGCCAGCGCCGCCGCCCCGACGAACGCCGCGTTGTAGACCATGTCGTAGAGCGAGAACGCGCGGCCGCGGTAGTCGTCGTCGGTGTCCCGCTGGACGATCGTGTCCACGGCGATCTTCGCGCCCTGCACCGACAGCCCGAGCAGCACCGCCGACGCCACCACCACCCCGTACGCGTGCGACACCGCGAGCAGGCCCTGGCTCACCACGCCCACACCGAGGCAGACGACGACCCACGCCGCCGGCCGCATCCGCTCGTGCGCGATCGGGGTGAGGACGATCGCCAGGCCGTTGCCCGCGAACGAGATGCCCGCCAGCAGCGCGAAGGTCGCCATCCCGGCCGCGGCGTCCGCCGGGTCCGACAGCAGGTTGCGCGACATCAGGATCAGCGCGATGAAGTTCACGCCGTAGAGGAACCGGTGCACGCCCATGACGCCGAGGCCCAGCGCAGGCGTCCGGCGGCGGACCAGCCAGCGCGCGCCGTCGGCGAGATCCCGGGCGGTCGCGGCGACGTCGGCCAGCAGGCTCACCGAGCGGCGCTCGGGACCCAGCTGGTCGCGGCCGAGCCGCAGGGCGAGCGCGCTCGCCCCGGCGAAGAACAGCCCCGCGACCGCGAGCACGACGCCGTCCCGCACGGCACCCTCCGGCGTCGCCCGGCCGAGGACGAACCCCAGCCCCGCCCCGACGACGGCCGACACGGCCCCGAGCGTCGGGGTGATCGTGTTCGCCATGAGCAGCTGCGGCCGCGGAACGACGTGCGGAAGGCCCGCCGAGAGCGCGGCGAGCAGGAACCGGTTGACGCCGAGGGTGAGGAGCGCGAGCACGTAGACGACCGGCCCGACGCCGACGGTGGCCATGAGCACGGCGAGCGTCAGCGCGAGCGGCACCCGCACCGCGTTCCCGACGAGCAGCACCTGGCGGCGCCGCCACCTGTCGAGCAGCGGACCGGCGAACGGCGCGACCACGGTGAACGGCAGGAGCAGGACGGCGAACGCGACGGCCACGTCGGCGGCGGTCGCGAGCCGCTCCGGCTGGAAGAAGAACAGCGTCGCCAGCCCGATCTGGAACATGCCGTCGCCGCACTGCGACACGAGGCGGACGGTGAAGAGCTTGCGGAAGTCGCGGTGGACGGCGACGGTCCGCAGGTCCGACACGACGCTCATGGGCGGTGTCCGGTGGCGGGGGCAGTCACCAGCGCAGGCTAGCGCCCGGTGCCCGGGCCGAAGGGCCGGGCCGTCGCGCGGGCAGGGGGGCAGGATGGCCGTGTGACCGACGTGCCGCCCGCTGTGCCGACGACCGTGCCGCCCGCTGTGCCGCCCGCTGTGCCGACGACCGGGCCGGCCGCCCCGGACCAGCCCTGGCTGGCGGGCCCGGACGAGGTGGCGGCCGCCCTCGGCACCGACCTGTCCACGGGTCTGGCGCCCGGCGAGGCCGCCCGACGCCTGGCCGTGCACGGTCCGAACGAGCTCCGCGGCGACCCGCCCACCCCGACGTGGCGGCGGGTGCTCGCCCAGATGCGCGACCCGCTCGTCCTGCTGCTCCTCGTCGCCGTGGTCGTCTCGCTCGTCGCCTGGGTGGTCGAGGGCGCGGAGGGCGTGCCGTTCGACGCCGTCGTCATCGCGGTGATCGTCGTGCTCAACGCGGTGCTCGGCGTCGTGCAGGAGCGCCGGGCGGAGGACGCCGTCGCCGCGCTCGCGCGGATCAGCGCGCCGACCGCGTCGGTGCTGCGCGGCGGCCGGCAGGAGCGGGTGCCCGCGCGCGACGTCGTGGTCGGGGACGTGCTCGTGCTCGCCGAGGGCGACACCGTCCCGGCCGACGCGCGCCTGTTCGCGGTGTCCTCGCTGCACGTCGCGGAGGCGGCGCTCACCGGGGAGAGCGAGGCGGTGACCAAGCAGACCGCGGCGCTGAGCGGCCCGACTGCGCTCGGCGACCGGACCTGCATGGTCTTCGGGGGCACGGCGGCGACGCGCGGGTCGGGGCGCGCGGTCGTCACCGCCACGGGCATGGACGCGGAGACCGGCAGGATCGCCCAGCTCCTGTCCGAGACGGAGCAGGACCCGACGCCGCTGCAGCGCGAGATCGGCGTCGTCGGGCGGATGCTCGGCATCACCGTCGTCGTCATCGCCGTGGTGGTCGTGGCGACGGTCCTGGCGGTCTCGGACCTGCGTGAGCTCGGCGACTACGTGACGGTGCTGCTGCTCGGCGTGTCCCTCGCGGTCGCCGCCGTGCCCGAGGGCCTCCCGGCGGTGCTGTCGGTGGTGCTCGCCGTCGGGGTGCAGCGGATGGCCGGGCGCAACGCCATCGTCAAGCGGCTGGCGTCGGTGGAGACCCTCGGCTCGGCGTCGGTGATCTGCTCGGACAAGACCGGCACGCTCACGCAGAACGAGATGACCCTGGTCCGGGTCGTCACCGCGTCCGGGGCGGTGGGCGTCTCCGGCGTCGGGTACGAGCCGGTCGGGGACGTCGTCGCCGACGAGGGCGACCTGGAGCGTGGCAGCGCCCTGTGGACCGAGGTCGCCGCGGTGCTGGCCGGCGGTGCCGCCGCGAACGACGCCGAGCTGCGCGACGCCGACGACGGCACGTGGGGCATCCAGGGCGACCCCACCGACGGTGCCTTCCTCGTCGCCGAGCGCAAGCTGGGCGTGCACACGGAGCGACTGGCCCGCTACGAGCGCGTGGCGGCCGTGCCGTTCACCTCGGAGCGCAAGCTCATGTCGACGATCCACACGGCCACCGATGGCGGCGGGCCGGACGGTACCACGGAGGGTGTCGACGCGGGCCTGACGGTGATGACCAAGGGCGCGCCCGACGTCCTGCTGGGGCGGTGCACGCAGGTGCTCGTGGGCCACGACGTCGTGCCCCTCACCGACGAGCACCGCGCCCGCGTGCTCGGCGCCGTCGAGGAGATGTCCGGGCAGGCGCTGCGCACCCTCGGCGTCGCGCAGCGGCGCACGGACTGGGCGGCCGACGCCGTCGTGGACGTGGACGGCGACGTGCTGGAGGCCGAGCTCGAGCAGGAGCTCGTGTGGTGCGGCGTCGTCGGGATCATCGACCCACCGCGACCCGAGGCCCGCGACGCCGTCGCCGCGGCCCACCGCGCGGGCATCCGGGTGATGATGATCACCGGCGACCACCCGCGGACCGCGCTGCGGATCGCCACGGACCTGGGCATCGTCGCCGAGGGGGCCGGGGCGGCGACCGGGCTCCAGCTCGACGAGCTGGACGAGGACGGATGGCGCGACGTCGTGCGCACCACCTCCGTGTTCGCGCGGGTGTCGCCGGAGCACAAGCTGCGCATCGTCGATGCGCTCCAGGCCGACGGGCTGGTCGTCGCGATGACCGGCGACGGGGTGAACGACGCGCCGGCGCTGAAGTCCGCGGACATCGGCGTCGCGATGGGCGTCACCGGCACGGAGGTGACGCGGCAGGCCGGGGCGATGATCCTCACGGACGACAACTTCGCCACGATCGTCGCCGCCGTCCGCGAGGGCCGCGGGATCTTCGAGAACATCAAGAAGTTCCTGCGGTTCCTGCTGTCGTCGAACATGGGCGAGGTCCTCACCGTCTTCCTCGGGGTGCTGTTCGCCGGGTTCCTCGGCCTGACCGGGCACGGTGAGGTGGTCGTCGTGCCGCTGCTCGCGACGCAGATCCTGTGGATCAACCTCCTCACCGACACCGGGCCGGCGCTCGCGATGGGCGTGGACCCGCAGACCGAGGACGTCATGGCGCGGCCACCGCGCCGCCTGTCGGAGCGCGTCATCGACGGGCGCATGTGGGTGGACGTGATCTGGATCGGCGCGGTGATGGCGGTGGTGTCGCTGCTCGCGATCGACATCCACCTGCCCGGCGGGCTGGTCGAGGGCGACGACGGCGTGCCGCTCGCCCGGACCACCGCGTTCACCGTGCTCGTGCTCGCGCAGCTGTTCAACGCGTTCAACGCGCGGTCCGGTCTCGCGTCGGCGTTCCACCGGACGCACAACCGCTGGCTCTGGGGCTCGGTGCTGCTCGCGTTCGTCCTCCAGGTGCTGGTGGTGCACGTGCCGGTGCTCAACCACGCGTTCGGCACCGAGCCGATGCGCTGGGACCAGTGGCTGGTGGCCGTCGCGCTGGCGAGCGCCGTGCTCTGGGCGGAGGAGCTGCGCAAGCTGGTGCTGCGCCGTCGGGAGCCCCGGGTGGCCTGACCGCCCTCCGCGCGGAGGGTTCGGGTGACCCCAACCGCGCCCGCACCCCCGTCCGTTCTCGTGTCGACGGAAGGATGTGGGCATGGGTAGGTGGGAGCCGCTGCTCGAGTCGGTGGTGGAGACGAGGTACCCCCGGCTGGTCGCCTACGCGATGCTGCTCACCTCGTCACGCGCCGACGCCGAGGACCTGGTCCAGGACGCGCTCGTCGCGACGTTCTCCGGCCGCGCGAGGTTCGCGACCGAGGCGGAGGCCGAGGCGTACGTGCGCCGGGCCGTGGCGTCACGGTTCATCGACACCGGGCGCCGCCGGACCACCGAGCGTCGGGTGCTGGCGCGGACCGCCGGGCTCGCCACGCGGGAGGTCGTCGAGCCGCCGAGCGTCGGACTGGCGCCCGAGGTCGAGGCGGCCCTCGCCCTGCTCGCCCCACGGGAGCGCGCGTGCGTCGTGCTCCGCCACATGGAGGACCTGTCCACCCGAGAGACGGCCGCCGTGCTGCGGCTGTCGGAGGGCGCGGTGAAGCGGTACCTGGCCGACGGCGTCGCGGCCCTGGGCGCGGCGCTGGACGCGGAGGCCGGCGAGCACGTGCGGGTGCGCGAAGCCACCGGTCCCGCGGCCGACGGCGCGGCGCCGCGACGAGTCTCGACCCGGAAGGAGGTGCGCCATGACGCATGATCTCTCGGACCTGATGTGGGGCGCCGTGTCCGAGCACGCGCAGTC
>JAEWQZ010000344.1 GCA_023460255.1 Actinomycetes bacterium | reverse complement strand
ACCGGGGACGGGGCAGCCACCGAGCCGTCGTCCCCGGAGCCTCCGGCGGAGCCGCCCCCGACGGACGTCGCGGGGCTCCTCGCCGCGATCGCGGCGCAGGACCCGGATGCGGCCCGCGACCTCGGGGACCGCTGGGCCGCGGTGACCCGCGAGCTCGAGAAGGAGGACGAGCGCAAGGCGGCCGACCGGATGCGCGACCTCCATCGCCGGCTCGACGAGCTGGTGGAGGAGGGACGCCTGGGCGGGCCGACCGCGGACGCCGTGCGGACGGCGACCGTCGCGGAGTCCGGCGTCACACCCACCACCGATGAAGGGCGTGGCCCCGGGCGCGACGGACCCGGCGACGGCCCCGGTGGCGGCCCCGGCGACGGCCTCGGTCGAGGCCGCGGCGACTGAACCACGCGGTGCCGCCCGCCGCCCCGGGGCAACGACTTGGCCCGGCGTCCCAGGGGGCAGGGACGGCCGGGCCAAGAGCGGAGACGGTGGGATTTGAACCCACGGAGGGGGTTGCCCCCCTCACGGCCTTAGCAGGGCCGCGCACTAGGCCTGGCTATGCGACGTCTCCCAGACGCCCGTCAGGGTACCCGGCGGCATCCCCGGGCGGCAAAGCGTCGCGGCCCGCCTGTGGAGGCGGTGCCCGACGCCGACCCGACGCCGACCCGACGCCGACCCGACGCCGGCCCGGCAGGCGCCGCTACCGCTCGAACGCCCAGGCCTTGTCGGTGAGGACGCGCGCCGCGGCGAGGCCGATCGCGATGCAGATCGTCACGAAGAACGCCTGCACGCCGGCGCCCACCGCCGCCGCGTAGTCCCCGTTGTTCAGGGCCACCAGCGCCCGGTAGACGGCCGCACCGGGCACCATGATGACGACCGCCGGGACGGACACCGTGATCCTCGGCACCCCCGCGCGCGGGGCGACCACCGCGGCCAGCAGCCCGACGACGAGCGTCGCCACGACCGTGGCGGCCTGCATCGCGGCCCCGGCGTCGGCCATCTCGAGGCGCAGCACGTTGGCGACCATCCCGATGAGGGCGGCACCCAGCGCCATCCGCATCGTCGAGTTGAACAGCAGCGCGAAGCCGAGCACCCCGAGGAAGCTGGCCACCAGCCGCAGCGACACCACCGCCCACACCGGCAGCTCCAGCGGCGCGATCGGGTCGGCCGACAGCCCGGTCAGCCACGCGAAGCCCCACACGCTCAGCCCGGCGGACGTGATGATGATCGTCCCGTACACCGCTCGCGCCACACCGGCGGAGAAGTCCATCTTCGCGAGGTCCAGGGCCGCGGTGACCAGCGCGAAGCCCGGCACCAGGTAGAGGACGGCGGAGATGAAGCCGGCCTGGTGGATGGCCGCCACCTCGCCCGTCCACACGTCGAGCACGGTGACGAAGCCGAGGTAGCCGAGGCACGCCAGGGCCGCGGACATCATCGTCACGGCGAACTGGTTGAAGCCCCGGTGGGCGAACCAGCGCCGCAGGGCCTGGCCGGCGCCGGCACCGATGAAGGCCCCGACCACCTCGACCCAGCCCCCGTTGTTGAGGAAGGCGAAGGCGCCGCACGCGAGCGCGGCGAAGAACGCGTTGGCGATCGGCCCGTACAGGGGCCGGACGGCCTCGATCCGGTCCAGCTCGCGGTTGACCTCCTCGACCGTCGCGCCCGGGCGCAGGCCGTTGGTGAGGTCCGTGAGCAGCCCGAGCCGGTGCGCGTTGACCCCGACGGAGCGGACCTCGGCCACCTCGGTGCGGAAGATCGCGCCGCGGTGGGAGGTCGTCGTGATCTCCGTGAGCGTGACGTGCGCCTCGTGCCGGTCCAGGCCGAGGGCCCGGGCGGCCTGCTGCATCGCCGACTTCACGCGGTAGGAGCCGGTGCCCGCCGCGAGCATCGCCTTGCCCACACGCAGGACAGCGCCGGACTGGCGGATGAGCTCCACCGGTTCCAGCGCCTCGTCCCCCGATGCCATGCGCACATCCTGGCGTGAGTGGGGTGGTTCGGCATGGGACGTCCGGCGCGCGTGGCGACCGGGTGAATCGCGCCCGAACGCCGTCGAGGGCCCGTCTGCCGTCGGTACCATCTGTCGTGTCGTCGCAGGGAGGCCGCATGGAGGACGCAGCTGCCGCCGTCGCACCGGTGGCGCACCGCCCGTGGTCGACGCTGCTGCTCGCGCTCGGCGTCGCCGGCGGGGTCCCCGGCGTCGCCGGGGTGGTGCTGGGCATCGTCTGGCTGATCGCCGAGGGTGCGTCCACCGCGGAGAGCCCGGACGCGTACGGGGTCGTGCTGGGGCCGGTCCTCGCCCTCGTCGGGCTGGTCGGCGTGTGCACCGCCGTCGGCTTCACCGTGGCGACGGCACGCGGCCGACGGTACGCGGACGCCGGGAGCCCGGGCCTGCTCCGCGGGTCGGCGATCGCCGCGATACCGCTCGCCGTCGTCGGCGCGTTCCTGCTGCTGTTCGTCATGCCGGGCGTGGCGCTGCTCTGGCTCGTGGCCTGCATCGTCGTCGCGGTCATGGTGCTCGTGACGACCCGCGCAACCCCTCCCCCGGGCGGCCGCGTGCCGCTAGCGTGATCGGGGCCGCCTCAGCGGGGCGGCCCCAGCACGCGGTCGGTGTACGCGTTGGCGAACCGCCCGGCCGGGTCGACGGCGGCCCGCACCCGCCGGACGTCGTCGAACCGCGGGTAGCGGGGCGCGAGCCGCGCGGCGTCCAGGCCGTGCAGCTTGCCCCAGTGCGGACGCCCGCCCACCGCGTCCATGACCTGCTCGACGCCGTCGAAGTACCGCTCGTGCGGCAGCCGGTGGTACTGGTGCACGGCCACGTACGCCGACGCGCGGCCGTGCGCCGTGGACAGCCAGACGTCGTCGGCGGCGGCGAACCGGATCTCGACGGGGAACGGGACGGGCTCGCGCGTGCGCCGCAGCCAGTCGTCCACAGCCCCGACGACGTCGCGCAGCGCCGCCCGCGGCACCGCGTACTCCATCTCCCGGAAGACGACGCGGCGCGGGGAGACGAACACCTCGGCCGACGGCGCGCAGTACGTCCGGTCGGACAGGACGCGGGCGGCGACGGCGTTGATCGCGGGCACGGCGCGCGGCGCCGCCGTGGCCAGCCGGTTCGTCAGCTCGAAGACCCCGTTGCTCAGCAGCTCGTCGTCGACCCAGCGCCGGACGGGGGACAGCCGCTCGCCCGCGTCGGCGTCGGCGTCGCCCACCCGGTCGTTGCGCTTGACCAGCGCCCGGCGCGTGAACGGGAACCAGTACAGGTCCACGTGGTCGGTCGTCGCGACCCAGCCGTCCGGTCCGTCGAGGCGCTCGAGCACCTCGTCGAGGTCGAACGCCTGCTCACGGGCGCGCAGCCGGAACGCGGGCACCGCCCGCAGCGTCACCGCCACGAGCACCCCGAACGCGCCGAGGCCCAGGCGCGCGGCCTCGAACAGCTCGCGGTCGCGGCCGGCGTCCACGTCGCGCACCTCGCCGTCGGCCGTGACCAGCCGCAGGCCGACCACCTGCGTGGCGAGCCCGCCCAGCCGCGCCCCCGTGCCGTGGGTGCCCGTGGAGATCGCGCCGGCGATCGACTGCCGGTCGATGTCGCCGAGGTTCGCCATGGCGAGCCCGCGTACGGCGAGGGCCCGGTTGAGGTCGCGGAGCCGGATCCCCGCGCCGACCGTGACGTCCGCCGTGCCGTCGGGGTTCCGGTGCACGTCCTCGACGTCGGCGAGGGCGTCGAGGCTGAGCAGGACGCCGTCGGTCACCGCGCACTCGGTGAACGAGTGGCCGCCGCCGACGGCCCGCACGCGCAGGCCGTGCCGGCCCGCCCAGCGCACCGCCCGCACGACGTCGTCGGCGTCGCGGACCCGCCAGAAGCGCGCGGCGCCCGCCCGGGCGGTGCCCGCCCAGTTGTGCCACGCCCGCTCGCCGGTGCTCGTCATGCCCGGTGACTACCGGCGCGGCCCGTACGCCGTCAAGATGGCCCGATGATCTCCGCGGACTGCCGGGCCGCCGCCGGGGACCGGCCTGCGCCCGTCGCCGTCGTCGACCTGCGCGCGTTCGACGCGAACGCCACCGAGCTGCTGCGCCGCGCCGCGGGCCGGCCGGTGCGGCTGGCGACGAAGTCCGTGCGCGTCCCCGCGCTCGTCGAGCGGGCCCTCGACGCGGGCTTCGCCGGCCTGATGGCCTACGCCCCGCGCGAGGCCGCGTGGTGGGCGCAGCGTGGGGCCACGGACGTGCTGCTGGGCTACCCGACGGCCGACGAGGTGGCCGTGCGCGGGATCCTCGCCGACCCGACGGTGCGCGGCGCCGTGACGTTCATGGTCGACGACGTGGCGCACCTCGAGATCCTCGAGCGGGCGCGGGTCGCGGCCGGGACGGGCGCCGACGTCGACGACGTCCCCGTGCGCGTGTGCCTGGACGTGGACGCGTCCCTCGAGGTCGGGCCGGCCGCGCTCGGGCGGCGACGCGCGCACCTCGGCGTGCGC
>JAEWQZ010000343.1 GCA_023460255.1 Actinomycetes bacterium | reverse complement strand
GTGGAGCGTTGTGCGGGGAAACGCCCGGCGTGTCGCCGCACAACGCTCCACACAAGCGGATGGGACGTCCGCGCATCCGCCTGACGCTCCGCACAGTCCTGGGACCCTCCGCACGACGGGGCGAGGGCGTGCGAGGATCGGCGTCGTGGACCCCGAGACCCTGTCCCTCCTGCTCAGCCGGGACGGGTGGGCGCTCCTCGGGGCGCTGCCCCCTTACGACGAGGGGCGGGCGATGGCCCTCGCGGAGCGGCTGCGCCGCGAGGGGATCGACCCCCGGCTGGTCGCCGGGGCGCTCACGCAGTCGCGGCTGCGGGCGCAGGGGCGCGCCAAGTTCGCGGACTTCGCCGACGGGATGCTCTTCACACCCGCCGGCCTCGAGCAGGCGACGCGGCTGTCCGTGGGCGCCCGGCACGCGCGGCGGTACCAGGCCGCAGGCTGCACCCTCGTCGCCGATCTGACCTGCGGCATCGGCGGCGACGCGATGGCGATGGCCGCGCTCGGCCTGCCGGTGCTCGCCTGCGACGTCGACGAGCTCACCGCCGCCGTCGCGACAGTCAACCTGCGGCACTTCCCCGACGCGCGGGTGCGGCACGCCGACGGGCTCGCCCTCGACCTCGCCGTCGAAGGCGTCGACGGCGTCTTCGCCGACCCCGCCCGGCGCACGGCCCAGGGCCGGCGCACCCACGACCCGGGCGCCTACACCCCGCCCCTGGACTCGGTGCTCGCGGTGCGCGAGCGGGTGCCGTCGCTGGGCGTCAAGGTCGGTCCGGCGATCCCGCACGGGGCGGTGCCCGCGGACGCCGAAGCCCAGTGGGTCAGCGTGGACGGCGACGTCGTGGAGGCGGGCCTGTGGTTCGGGCCGCTCGCCCCCGACGGCCCGGGCCGCTCGGCCCTCGTCGTCCGCGGTGCCACGGCGACGACCGTCCGGGACCCCGACGAGGCGCCCACGCGGCCACCGGTCGGGCCGCTCGGGAGCTACCTCTACGAGCCTGACGGCGCCGTCATCCGCGCCGGGCTCGTCGGGGTCGTGGCGGAGCAGGTGCAGGGAAGGCTCCTGGACGCCACGATTGCCTACGTGACCTCGGACGCCCTGGCGCCGACGGACGTCGCGACCGCGTACCGCGTGCTCGACGCGCTGCCGTTCGGCCTCAAGCGACTGCGCACGGCGCTGCGTGAACGTGGCGTCGGGCGACTGACGATCAAGAAGCGCGGCACCGCCGTCGTGCCCGAGCAGCTGCGCCGGCAGCTCGACCTGCGCGGCGACGCCGAGGCCACGATCGTCCTCACCCGCGTCGCCGGCAGCCAGCAGGTGCTGGTCGTCGAGCCGGTCGACCACCTCGGCACCGGGGGTTCGTGATGGAGATCCCGTTCGCGCCGTCGGCCCGGTCCAGCCTCGGCGTGGAGTGGGAGCTCGCCCTCGTCGACGCCGACTCCGGCGACCTGCGCCAGGTCGCCCAGACGGTGCTCGACGCCGTCGCGACCGAGGGCGGCGAGCACCCCACGATCAAGCAGGAGCTCCTGCTCAACACGGTCGAGATCGTCACCGGCGTGTGCCGCACCGTCGCCGACGCGGGCGCCGACCTGTCGCGCACGCTCGCCGCGCTGCGGGCGGTCACCGACCCGCTGCGGGTCGAGCTGATGTGCGCCGGCACCCACCCGTTCGCGCGGTGGACCCACCAGAAGGTCACCGACAAGCAGCGCTACGCCACCCTCATCGACCGGACGCAGTGGTGGGGGCGCCAGATGCTCATCTACGGCATCCACGTGCACGTGGGCATCGAGGACCGCGCCAAGGTGCTACCCATCCTCCGGGCGGTCCTGGCGTACTACCCGCACCTGCAGGCCCTGTCGGCGTCGTCGCCGTTCTGGGGTGGCCGCGACACCGCCTACGCGTCCAACCGCGCCCTGATGTTCCAGCAGCTGCCGACGGCGGGGCTGCCGTTCCAGTTCGACACGTGGGGCGAGTTCGAGGCCTACGCCGGGGACATGCTGCACACCGGTGTCATCGACGACATCAGCGAGATCCGGTGGGACCTGCGCCCGTCGCCGCGCCTCGGCACCCTCGAGATGCGCATCTGTGACGGCGCGTCGAACCTCACCGAGGTGCTCGCCCTGGCAGCCCTCACCCAGTGCCTCGTCGAGCACTTCTCGACGATGTACGACGCCGGCGAGCCCCTCCCCCGGCTGCAGCCCTGGTTCGTGCAGGAGAACAAGTGGCGCTCGGCGCGCTACGGCATGGACGCGATCATCATCACGAGCGCGGCGGGCGACGAGGAGCCTGTCGTCGACGCCGTGGAGCGCACGCTCGTCGAGCTCGCGCCGACCGCCGAGCGCCTGGGCTGCTCGGCCGAGCTCGGCGACATCGGCACGATCCTGCACAAGGGGGCCGGGTACCAGCGGCAGCGTGCCGTGGCCCGCCGTAACGGCGGCGACCTGGGACCGGTCGTCGAGGCCCTGGTTGCGGAAATGCGGGCCGGCCGGCCTCTCTGACCGACCCGCCACCTCCCCCTTGTGTGGAGCGTTTTTGGGGGGGGGGGCCCCCCCGGGGGGGGGC
>JAEWQZ010000342.1 GCA_023460255.1 Actinomycetes bacterium | reverse complement strand
CGCCGGGCGGGGTGCGCTCGTCGTCGGCGTTCAGCCAGTCCGAGCGGTGGGAGTCCCTCGACGACGACGCCGCCGGCGGCTGCATCCGCGACGTCGCCCACGCGTACACGGCCGACGGCGGCCTCGCGGTCCTCGCGGGGAACCTCGCCGTGGACGGGTGCGTGGTGAAGACCGCCGGGGTGCCGGAGTCGGTGTGGACGTTCACCGGCCCGGCCGTCGTCGTGGAGTCCCAGGAGGAGGCCGTCGAGGCGATCCTGGCGGGCCGCGTGGAGGCGGGCGACGTCGTCGTGGTCCGGTACGAGGGGCCGGCCGGCGGGCCGGGCATGCAGGAGATGCTCTACCCGACCACCTACATCAAGGCCAAGGGCCTGGGCGCCGTGTGTGCGCTGATCACCGACGGTCGGTTCTCCGGCGGGACGAGCGGTCTCTCGATCGGGCACGTGTCGCCCGAGGCGGCCGCCGGCGGTGTGATCGCGCTGGTCGAGGACGGGGACGTCGTCGAGATCGACATCCCGGCCCGGCGGATCGACCTGCGGGTGGCCGACGACGTGCTGGCCGCGCGCCGAGCCGCGCTCGAGGCGGCCGGCGGGTACCGGCCGCGCGCGCGGGACCGCGAGGTGTCGCCGGCCCTGCGTGCCTACGCCGCCATGGCCACGTCGGCGGACAAGGGCGCGGTGCGCGACGTCGACCGGCTGCCACGACGCTGACCCTTTCGGCCGGAGGGCGAGACGTCACGGCCCTCCGGCCGGGTACCGGCTCGCGGTCAGGGCACGGGCCGCCGCGCGACCACGTGGAAGACGTGCCAGTGCTTCGGGCCCGTGTACGCGGTCCCGTCGGCGTCCTCCTCGCGCAGCTCGACCACGTCGAGCCCCGTGAGCAGGGCGCGCACCTCGTCGGCCGTGTGGAAGGTCATCTCCGGGTCGCCGTAGGAGTCGTCGTGCGGGCCGAAGAGCTGGCAGGCCAGCACCGCCCCCGGGCGCAGCGCCGCCCGAACGGCGGCCCACAGCCGGTGGAAGTGCACGGGCTCGCAGTACGGCAGCGAGTACGACGCGTGCACGAGGTCGGCGTCCGGGAGGACGTCCACGTCGGCGTAGGCGACCTGGTGGATGTGCAGGCGGTCGCGGAGCTCGGGCGGGGTCCGCTCGGCGAGCCGGGTCAGCGCGGCCGCCTCGCCGTCGACCGCGTGCACGATCCAGCCGGACTCGAGCAGCGCGGTGACCTCGACGCCCTCGCCGCACCCCAGGTCGATCGCGACGGGGGCGCGGTGCGGCGGACGCTCGTCGTCGTCCGCCGGTCCGGTGCCGCCGCTGTGCCCGACGGCGTCCAGCGCGGCGCCGAGCGAGTCGCGCGGGGCGCGTCCGGCCTGCGCGGCGTTGTACTCGTCCCAGGTGATGTCGTGCGGCACGCGCACACCGTACCGAGCCCGGTCGACACGCGGCGCAGCGGCGACCGACCGAACGAATTGCCCCGGGCGCTTGTGCTCAACCGGCCGGGAGAGTTCTCATTACAGGACGAACCGCGCATCCCCCAGGAGTGGTACGAATGGGACGCTCAGCCCTGCTCTCGCCCCGGCGCCGCCCCGCCCCGGGCGTCGTCGTCATGGCGATCCTCTCGATCACGCTCCTGATGCTGGTCCCGCCGGGCGCCCCGGCGGCGGCGGCGGAACCCGTCCTGTACCGGGCGGTGAACCTCAACGGACCGGCGATCACCGTGGGCGGCGTCCCGTTCGAGGCGGGCACCGCGCCGGGGGTGACCGCGGGGCCGAGGTCGTTCTGCAACCAGAACGTCGCGCTGGCGCCGGCCACCGACGAAGCGACGGCGACGATGCTGCGCTGCTCGGTGTGGGGCAGCGGCAACCCGGGCACGCAGGTGTCGATGACCGGGATCCCCGCCGGGACCTACCAGGTGGGCCTGTACGTGTGGGAGGACAACTCCTCGCAGTCCTTCCGCGTGCTGGTGAACGGCGCGACCGTCGCGAACGTGGTGAGCGGATCCGCTGGGACGTGGCAGCTGCTGGGCCCGTTCGAGGTCGCGGTGACCGACGGGATGCTCGCCGTCACGACGAACGGCGGCTCGGCCAACCTGTCCGGGCTCGTGCTGCACTCGGGCACCGGGACGCCGCCGCCCCCGCCTCCGGCCAACCGGGCCCCGACAGTGACCTCCCCGGGGGCGCAGGCGAGCACGGTGGGCACGGCGATCGCGCCGCTGCAGGTCACGGCGTCGGACCCGGACGTCGGCCAGTCGCTCACGTTCGCCGCGTCGGGGCTGCCCGCCGGCCTGTCGATGTCCCCGTCGGGGCTGGTCACAGGTATCCCGACGACGCCGGGGACTTCGTCGGTCACGCTCACGGTCACCGACGACGGCTCGCCCGCGCTCGCGGCGTCGACGACGTTCGCCTGGACCGTCACGCCCAGCCCGGACCCCGATCCGGACCCCGATCCCGATCCCGATCCGGACCCTGACCCGGACCCCGAGCCCGGCCTGTACCGCGCGGTGAACCTCAACGGCCCCGCGGTGGTCGCGGGCGGCATCGCGTTCGAGGCGGGCACCGCGCCGGGTGTGACCGCGGGGCCGAAGTCGTTCTGCAAGCAGACGGTCCCGCTCGTCCCGGCCACGGATCCCGGAACGGCGACGATGCTGCGCTGCTCGGTGTGGGGCAGCGGCAACCCGGGCACGCAGGTGTCGATGACCGGGATGCCGACCGGCACGTACCAGGTCGGGCTGTACGTGTGGGAGGACAACCTCTCGGCGACCTTCGGCGTGCGGATCAACGGAGCAGTCGTGGCACCCCAGGTCGTCAGCGGGTCGGCCGGTTCCTGGCGCCTGCTCGGCCCCTACGAGGTGCCGATCACCGACGGGACGCTGAGCGTCGTCACGAGCGGCGGGTCCGCCAACCTCTCCGGCCTGGTGGTCCACTCCGGCGCGGGCACCCCGCCCCCGCCGCCGCCACCGACCAACCAGCCGCCGTCGGTGACCTCCCCTGGGGCGCAGGCGAGCACGATCGGCGCGACGATCGCTCCGCTGCAGGTCCTCGCGTCGGATCCCGACGCCGGCCAGACCCTGACCTTCGCGGCGACCGGCCTGCCGGCCGGGCTCGCCCTGGACCCGGCCACGGGCGTCGTCACCGGCGCGCCGACCACCGCCGGTACGGCCTCGGTCACCGTCACGGTGACCGACAGCGGCTCGCCCGCGCTCGCGGCGTCGGCCACGTTCGCCTGGACCGTCACGGCGCCCGGCCCGGACCCTGACCCCGAGCCGCAGCCGGGCGTGTACCGGGCGGTGAACCTCAACGGCCCGGCGCTCGTCGCCGACGGGATCGCCTTCGAGGCCGGCACGGCGCCGGGCGTGACGGCGGGGCCGTCGGCGTTCTGCAAGCAGACGGTCGCCCTGGTACCGCCGACGGACCCGGGGACGGCCACGATGCTGCGCTGCTCCGTGTGGGGCAGCGGCAACCCGGGTGCACGCGCGACGATGACCGGGATCCCGGCCGGCACCTACCAGGTGAGCCTGTACGTGTGGGAGGACAACGCCGCCCAGTCGTTCACGGTGCTCATCAACGGTGCCGTCGTGGCGGCGAACGTGTACAGCGGCTCCGCGGGCACGTGGCGGGTCCTCGGGCCGTTCGCGGTGCCGATCACCGACGGCACGCTCGCCGTCACCACCATCGGCGGCTCGGCGAACCTCTCCGGCCTGGTCGTCGGGACCGGCGCGCCGACGGGAGCCCGCGCGACCATCACGGCGCCGGCAGCCGGTGCGACGGTCGCTCCGCCGGTCACCCTCACCGGCGCGGCCTCCGACGCCGCCGGCGTGGCGCACGTGCACGTGCGGATCCGGGAGACGGTCGGCGGGCAGTACTGGAACGGGACGTCGTTCCAGGCGACCTCGACCGAGGTCTCCGCGACCCTCAGCGCGCCCGGCGCGGCAGCGACGCGCTGGTCCTACGTGTTCGACCCGCCGGCACCGTCGGCTCAGTCCTACGAGCTCACGGTGACGGCCCACGGGACCGGCGGTGCCGAGGGCGCGCCGGCGTCGAGCACGTTCTCCGTGACGACCGGCGGGACCGGCGGGGTCGCGCTCGACCCGACCAAGGTGACCGACACGTTCGTGGCCGGCGGCAACTGGACGAAGGCGCTCTCGGCGGACTGGCTCGCGGACGGCACGATGGTCGTGCTCACCGAGGGTGGGCGGGTCTACCGCGTCGACACGGCGACCGGCGCCCAGAGCCTCGCCCTCGACATCAGCGCCAAGGTCTTCAGCGAGGGCGAGGCCGGCGCCCTGGACATCCTCGCCGACGCGGCGGGTACCGGGTTCTACATCTACTACACGGTGGCCGGCAGCGACCGGCTGCGCATCTCGCACTTCGCCGTCGGCTCCAGCGCCGAGGAGGTCCTGTGGACCAACTCCGGGCTCGGCTACAACACCGCGCACGCCGTCCACCTCGGTGGTGCGCTCGATCTCGGCCCGGACGGGAAGCTGTACCTGACGGTCGGCGACAGATACGACGGGCGCTCGCAGGACCTCACGAACGTCTTCGGCAAGGTCCTGCGGATC
The DNA here is from genome assembly GCA_023460255.1 of Actinomycetes bacterium. Taxonomy (GTDB): domain Bacteria; phylum Actinomycetota; class Actinomycetes; order Actinomycetales; family Cellulomonadaceae; genus Actinotalea. The sequence continues at coordinate 5,509 of JAEWQZ010000342.1, read as the reverse complement.
AACACGGACGGCACCGTGCCGACCGACAACCCCTTCTACGACGGCGCGGGCCCGAACGCCGACGAGATCTGGGCCTACGGGTTCCGCAACCCCTACCGCGCGAACTTCGACGACGCGACGGGCGTCCTCTGGGTCGGCGACGTCGGTGGGAACGTCGACGCGCAGGCGTACGAGGAGGTCAACATCGTCGAGGCCGGGCGGAACTACGGCTGGCCCACCTGCGAGGGACCGGTGGGCGCGCCCAAGAACGGACCGCTCTGCCCGGCCGGCGTGACCGGTCCCGTCTACGCCTACCCGCACGACATCGGGGGCGGCTGCTGCCAGAACCGGGCGATCGTCGGCGGCGAGATCTACCGCGGCTCCGTCTTCCCGCTCACGGGCCACTACGTGTACTCCGACTACGCGGCGGACACCTTCGGCTGGGTGGAGATCGGCGCCGACGGACGCAGCTCCGTCAGCAGCGGCCCCCTGGCCCAGATGGCCACGTCGATGACCCCGGTGTGGCTCGGCGTCGGGCCGGACGGCAACATCTACTGGCTGAGCCTCGGCTTCACCGGGAACGGTCAGCTCCGGCGGCTCGGCTACACCGGCGCCGTGAACCAGCCGGTGATCACGACGGCGGCAGCCGCCCCGACCGCGGGTGCAGCACCGCTCACTGTCGCGTTCACGGGTGTGGCCCACGATCCTGACGGCACGCCCGTCACCTACGCATGGACGTTCGGGGACGGTGCCACCAGCACCGCCGCCAGCCCCAGCCACACCTACGCGGCGAGCGGCACGTACCAGGCGCGGCTCGTGGTCACCTCCGGCGGGACCAGCGTCTCGAGCAACCTCATCACCATCGTCGTGGGGGCGCCCCCGACGGCGACCATCACGAGCCCGGCGGACGAGACGGTGTTCGAGGCAGGGGACACCATCACCGTCACCGGGACGGGCCACGACCCGGACTCGGGCCCCTTGCCGCCCGGCGCGCTGTCCTGGGACGTGCAGTTCCTCCACAACGACCACGCGCACCCCGTGCTGAGCGGGACGGGGTCGAGCATCTCCGTCACGGTCCCGACCACCGGGCACGACTTCACCGGCAACACCCGCTACCAGGTCCGGCTCACCGCGGCGGATCCCGACGGCCTGGTCGGGACGACGACGATCATCCTGCGCCCGCTCAAGACGAGCGTCGGCCTCTCGAGCAACCAGGCCACGACGGTCACGGTGGACGAGGTCACGCTCCCGCTGCCGACCACGCTCGACACGCTCGTGGGCTTCCAGCACGCGCTCGTCGCGCCCGAGTCGCAGTGCGTCGGGGGGCGCCTGTGGACATTCCAGTCGTGGAGCGACGGCGGGGCCCGTGCGCACACGGTCACGGCCGCACCCGGACTGACCCTGGTCGCGACCTATGCCGACGTCGGGACCTGCGCCGCGTCGGGCTGAGCCCGGCGAGGCGCGGTCGCCCCGGGGTCAGGCCGGCTGGGGCGCGTGCCGGGGGTCGATGCGCTCGCCGTCGGGCACCGGACCCGGCGGGGTACCGTCGCCGAACGGGTCGCCGCCGAGTCGCTCCCGGCCGTGCGCGGTGAGCCAGCCGGACAGGTCGGGCCCGGCCGGGACGATCCCCGTCGGGTTGATGTCCGTGTGCACCACGTAGTAGTGCTCCTTGATCTGGGCGAAGTCGACGGTGTCTCCGAACCCCGGAGTCTGGAACAGGTCGCGCGCGTAGGCCCACAGGGCGGGCATCTCGGTGAGCTTGTTCCGGTTGCACTTGAAGTGGCCGTGGTAGACGGCGTCGAACCGGACCAGTGTCGTGAACAGCCGCACGTCGGCCTCGGTGATGGTGTCCCCGACGAGGTACCGCTGGTCCGCCAGGCGCTCCTCGAGCCAGTCCAGGCCGTCCCAGAGGGAGCGGTACGCGGCGTCGTAGGCGTCCTGCGACCCGGCGAACCCGCACCGGTACACGCCGTTGTTCACCTTCGCGTAGACCCGCCGGTTGACCGCGTCGATCTCCTCGCGCAGCGGCTCCGGGTACAGGTCGGGTGCGCCGGGACGGTGGTACGCGGTCCACTCGAGCTCGAGGTCCAGGGTGATCTGGGCGAAGTCGTTCGTCACCACCGCGCCCGTCGGCACGTCCACGATCGCCGGCACGGTGATCCCGCGGGAGTAGGTCGGGTCGCGGCGCAGGAAGGCCTCCTGGAGCCGCTCGATGCCGAGGACCGGGTCACGGCCGCCGGGATCGAGGTCGAAGGTCCAGGAGCGCTCGTCGTGGGTCGGGCCGGCGAGGGCCATCGACAGGGCGCCCTCGAGGCCGAGCAGGCGGCGGACGATGATCGCGCGGCTCGCCCAGGGACAGGCCCGGGCGGCGACGAGGCGGTAGCGGCCGGGCTCGACCGGGTAGCCGCTGCCCCCGTCCGCGGTGATCCGGTTGGCCAGGTACCTGTCGTCGCGCGTGTACTCCTGCCCGGGGACGGAGTACACGCCGCCGGTGGCGTGCTCGGGTCGCTCGTCGGTCATGTGGCCATCGTGCCCGATGGCGTCCGGACGGCCACCGCGGCGCCGTCGGGACCCTGTGCGACCCACGGGGGACAGGGCGTGGTTACGCTCACGGCTGACGACGGCGACCGCTCGGTGAGACAAACATAGGATGAATCTGTGCGTGGTGAGTACAAGGTCCCCGGTGGCAAGCTCGTCGCTGTCGACGTCGAGGTGACGGACGGCCGGATCGCCCGGGCGGCGGTGAGCGGCGACTTCTTCCTCGAGCCCGACGACGCCCTCGAGGCGATCGACGCGGCGCTCGTGGGTGAGCCGGAGGGCGCGAGCGTCGCGCGTCTGACGGCGGCGGTGCAGGCGGCAGCGGGTGACGCCACGATGGTGGGCTTCACCCCCGAGGCCGTGGCGATCGCCGTCCGGCGGGCCCTGGGTCACGCGACGCGGTGGGAGGACCACACCTTCGAGATCGTGCACGAGGGGGCGCAGAGCCCTGCGATGCACATGGCGCTCGACCAGGCGCTCTCGGAGGCCGTGGCGGCCGGGACGCGGCGACCGACCCTGCGGATCTGGGAGTGGGGAGCGCCCGCCGTCGTCATCGGGTCGTTCCAGTCGCTGCGCAACGAGGTGGACCCTGAGGGCGCGGAGCGGCACGGCATCACGGTGGTCCGGCGCATCTCCGGCGGCGGTGCGATGTTCATCGAGCCCGGCAACACGATCACCTACTCGCTGACGGTGCCCGCGTCGCTCGTCGAGGGTCTCAGCTTCGAGCGCTCCTACGCGTTCCTGGACGACTGGGTGCTGGGCGCGCTGCGCGAGCTCGGCATCGAGGCGACGTACGTGCCGCTCAACGACATCGCCTCGCCGGCGGGCAAGATCGCCGGGGCCGCGCAGAAGCGCCTCGCCGGGGGCACGGTGCTGCACCACGTGACCATGGCCTACGACATCGACGCCTCGAAGATGCTCGAGGTGCTGCGCATCGGCCGGGAGAAGCTCTCGGACAAGGGCACGAAGAGCGCGAACAAGCGGGTGGACCCGCTGCGCTCGCAGACGGGCATGGCTCGCGCGGACGTCATCGAGGCGTTCAAGGACCACTTCCGGTCGCGGTACGACGCCGTCGACGGCGCCGTCACGCCCGACGAGCGCGCGCGTGCCGAGGCGCTCGTGTCGACGAAGTTCGGCACGCCGGAGTGGACCGCGCGCGTGCCGTGAGCGGCCTCAGGTCCGGGCGTGGACGACGGCGAACGACACGACGCCGACGACGATCAGCAGGACGAGCGAGACCGGGAGCACCGCCGCCGCCGTCGCTGCCCCGACGCTGACGAGGACGTTGCCGATCCCGAGGACCATCAGCGCCCCGGCGCCCACCTGGGCGAGCGCGGTGTCGAGCACGCGGCGGTCCCGCTCGTCGAACGCGCCGCCCCACAGGCGGCTGACGGGTCCGGTCTCGTCGGTGTGGTGCAGCGCCCGGTGCCGGGCGACGGCGCAGAGCAGGAGGACCCCGAGGCCGTCCGCCACGATCCACCCTGTCCACGGGAAGCCCTCGGCCAGCCCGATCGCGCCCAAGGTCAGGGTTGCGCCACCGCCCGCGAGGAGGCCGACCGCCCAGCGTCGCCCCTGGCTGCGCCGTTCCTCACTCGTCGTCGACATGGAAGACCTCCTCGATGGCGCACCCGAAGTAGCGGGCGATCGTGAACGCGAGTGGCAGCGACGGGTCGTAGCGGCCGGTCTCGAGGGAGTTCACGGTCTGCCGGGACACCCCGAGCTCATGGCCGAGCGCTCCCTGCGAGAGCCCGCGCTCCTCTCGGAGCCGACGGATCTCGTTGCGCACATGTCAAGGATGCTTGTCAGCAGGGCTGGGTGTCAAGTTCGCTTGTCACGGGGAGCATCGTTGCTGATCAAGGGCCGGGGATATTCGCCCGGGTGAACCCGCTCGGGGGCGACCGAGGTCCCTGTGACCGGGGGTGCGACGCTCCTACGCTCCGGTCATGGACGCCCCAGGGGGTGGGTTCGTCGCGTCGGAGGTGGACGGCCTCCGGGTCCTGCACCTGCCCGCCGAGGGGAGCACCCGCCTCGCCCTGCACGTCGGGGTGGGCTGGGCCGACGAGGCGTTCAGCACCCGCGGGGTGACGCACGCGATCGAGCACCTCGTGATGGGCGCCGCGCGCCCCGGCCGCTTCGGGGCCAACGCCTGCGTGACGGCCTTCCAGACGGCCTTCTGGACCGTCGGGCCGGCCGACCGGGCGGCGGACCTCATCGCCCGCGTGGCGGCGGCGATCCGCTCGCTCCCGCTGGAACGCCTCGAGCGTGAACGCGGCGTCCTCGTGGCCGAGACGCTCGGCCACTCCTTCGGCCCCCACGAGGTGCTGCTGAAGTCCCGTTTCGGCAACGAGGGGCCGGGCCTGGGGATGTTCCCCGGGCTGGGCTCCCGGGCGCTCGGCCCCGACGTCGTCGCGGCGCACCACGCCCGGTGGTTCGTCGCAGGCAACGCCGTGCTGACCGTCGTCGGCCCCATGCCCGGGTCGCTGGACGTCCGGCTGCCCGAGGGGCCGCCGCCGCAGCGGTCGGTCGGGTCGTGGGCGTCGGGCCCGGCGTGGGACCACTGCGACGTCGCGGACCCCTGCGCGTCGTGGGTGTGCCCCGACGTGCCGGAGGCCGCCCTCGCGCTGCGCGCCATGGCCGCACACCTCGAGCGGGTCCTGCGGCACGACGAGGGCCTCGTCTACGAGGTCTCGACCGACCTCGTGCGGCTGCCCGGGACCGGCCAGGCGGTGCTCCAGCTCACCACGCGGGCCGCCCCCGAGGCCGTGGGCCCCGTGGGCGACGCCCTCGTCGCGGAGCTGCACCGCCGCGCCGCCGACGGCGTGTCGGCCGAGGAGGTCGCCGAGGACCTCGAGTGGTTCGACGCGATCGGCGCCGACCTCGACGACCGGGCGAGCCACGTGCAGGTGCAGGCCGAGCGGCTCCTCGCCGGTATGCCGGCGGTCCAGCTCGACGCGGCGCGGGCGGCCGTCGCGCGCGTCGACCCGGCCCGTGT
>JAEWQZ010000341.1 GCA_023460255.1 Actinomycetes bacterium | reverse complement strand
AAGATGTGCCGGGTCACGAAGTCCGACCGCCCGGAGAGTCGATGCGCGCGCTCTGCCACGGGCTTCCACACTACCGGACGGTGCCGACCTCTCCCGGACGACTCTCGGGGGCTGGACCGTCCGGATCCGCTCCGTGGCCGCCCGACGGCGTGTCCCCCGCGGTCGGCCGCGGCATCTCACCGATCGCCCGCAGCACCGACCGGTCGGCCACCCACACCGCGACGAGCAGGACGAGGCAGCAGGTCACAGCCCCGACGACGCCGGCGACCAGGGCCGCGGCGACGCCCTCGGACGTCAGCGCCACCGTCGCCAGCCGACCCCCGGCCGCACCGGCCGCGGCGCCCAGCCCAGCGACGGCCGCCGTCCTGCCGACACCTGCGAGACAGGCCGGACCGGCCGACCGGGCGAGCCCGAGGAGCAGGCCGGCGCCGGCGACCGTCATGCCCACGCTCGTTGCGAGGCCGAGACCGAGCATCGTGGCGACCTGGTCCGCCCCGTCACCGGTGAGGACGGGGACCGCCACGGCCGCGACGCCGGCGACCACGAGCCAGCCGGCCGCGGAGGCCGTGCCGGCGGCGCGCCCACGGTGCAGGGCGTAGAGCGCACGCGACAGGTGCAGGATGAGGGCGAAGCCGAGCAGGCCCGGCGCCATCGCCGTGAGTCCCGTGGACATGCCGCGCACGTCGCCGGTGGCCACCACCACGAACAGGTCCTCCACGGCCGGGGCGACCGCGACGAGCGCCCCGGCGCCGAGCGCGGCGACGAGCAGGACCGTCCGCGTGGTGCGGGCGGCGAGGTGGGCGAACCCGGCGTCGTCACCGGTGGCGGCCCGCTCGGCGAGCCGCGGCAGCGCTGCCGTCGCGACGGGGAAGGCGAGCACGGCGTAGGGCAGGAAGTACACGGCCTGCGTGGCGAGGAAGAGCGGCCAGGTGCCGCGCCCGCCGTGGGCGTTCGCGACCACGAGGCCCACCAGCATGCTCAGCTGCTGCGCTAGCAGCGCGCCCAGCCCGGCGACGGCCAGTGCGCGCGCCCGGGCCGCGACGCCGGGCGGGAACGTCAGCGTGGGCCGCAGCCGCACGCCGGAGCGGTGCACCGGCCACAGCAGCGGCAGGCTCATCACGGCGACGCCGGCCGTGGTCCCCCAGCCGAGGACTGTCGCCGCGACGGTCGGCACGGCTCCGGGGTCGTCGGTCGCACCGTCCGCGAGCGCGCCGAACGCGAAGAAGACGGCGATGACGACGAGGCTGTTCAGCAGCGGGGCGAGGGCCGCGGCGAGGAAGCGTCGCTGGGCCTGGAGCACGCCCGTGAGCACGACGCCGACCCCGTAGAGCGGCACCTGCGCCGCGAACGCCGCCAAGAAGGTCGCTGCGAGGGCCACCTCGTCGTCGGGCCTTCCCTGCATGACGAGGCCGACGAGCGGGCGCGCCGCGAGCGCGACCACGACGGCAACGGGCACCAGGACGGCCAGCGCCCACCCGAGCAGCGCCGACGCCGTCGCGTCGACGTCGCGGCGCAGGGACCGTGCGAGCGGGGCCGCGACGAGCGGCACGACGGCCCCGGCGAGCGCACCGCCGGCGACGACCTCGAACAGGATGTTCGGCAGCGTGTTCGCCGACGAGTAGGCGCTGCCGACGCTGTCCACGCCGACCTGGTTGACCATGACCAGCCAGCGACCGAACCCGACGACCCGGCTTGCGACGTTGACCAGGGCGATCAGCGCCGCGGCGCCCGCGAGGCCGGCCGCCAGGCGCGTCATGCCCCGGCGCGTCGTCACCGCCCGTCCCCCCGGTTCACCGGTCCACGGTCCGCCCGGACGACCTGCCCCACTCGTCGATCGCCCGGAGCGCGGGGGTGCGCGCGATGACCTCGGTGAAGCTCACCCTCTCGCTGGCCACCGTCAGTGCCACGACGCCCGCGAGCAGCAGCGCCCGGACGGACCGTGGGGCCGCCACCACGGCGGCGGTCCCGACGAGGGCGCCGAGCGCGTTCGCGCCGCCGTCCCCGAGCATGTCGCGCTCCGCCAGATCGCCTGGCAGGCCGGACGCGGCGGCCCCGATGGCGGCGGCGGCGAGGGGGCCCGCGCTCCGGTGGGCGAGCAGCGGCGTGGCTGCGAGGACCGCTGCCTTACCCGCCCGGCCCGGCCGCAGGTCGAGGAGGTTGAGGAGGTTCGCGGTGCCGGCCACGAGAGCGCCGGCGACGGCGACGTCGAGGACACCCGCCACCGGCCCGCTGCCTCGCCCCCGACCACCGACGGCGATCCCGGCGGCGACGAGCGACGTCGCGCCGATGCCGAGCACCTTCAGGCCCCCGGTCGTCAGCTCTCCCCGGGCGAGGGCCCCGAGGTGCCCGCGTAGCCCCTTGCGGGCCTCTCCGCTGCCCTCGGCGAGGTCGTCGACGAGCCCGAAGGCGGCGCCACCGGCCACCGCCACGGCTCCCGCCAGGCCCGCCCGTCCACCGGCTGCCAGCGCACCGGCCGCGAGGCCGGCCGCGACGGCCGGGCCCTCCAGCAGGCTGATCGGCTCCCCGCGGTGGTTCGTCCGGGTCCACCGGGCGTCACCGCGGGCGACGCGGGCGTCGAGCGCCTGCCGCACCGTCCGGCCCGTCACGGCGCCGGCGAGGCCGGCCACGAGCCGGCCGCTCACCCGGCCGTCTCCTCGGTGCCCTCGGTCGCGGGCGGGGTCTCCGGGGCGTCGGCCTCGTCCTCCGGCGTCGTCGGTACGCGCTCGATCGGGTCGAGGACCGTGCGCGGCGGGACCGGGGCGGTGGCGTCGCCGTCCGCCCCGTAGTGCCCGACGCCGCCCGCCATCCGTTCGGCGAGGGCCAGCGGCACGCTGACCTGGCCCACGATGTGCTGAGCCTCCGCCACCGTGCTGATCCGGTTGGTCGTCGCGACGCCCTCGCGGAGCTGGGTGAGCAGGCCGCCGTCGACCACGTCGTACCCGGCGACGACGGCGCCCGCGGTGCGCAGGAGGCCGGCCGAGGCGACCTCGCGCGCGGCGTCGATCCATGCGTCCATCCGCTCGAGCTCGGCCGGGTCCGTGGTCGCCTGCGTCTCGTCGTCGCCCTCGAGCACCTCGTCGATCCGGCCCGCCACGACCACGACCCCGTCGGCCGGCGTGACGACGTCGCCGGAGAGCTCGAGGAGCTCCGCCTCGGTGAGGAGCTGGAGCAGCACGCCGGCGTCCTCGGTGATCAGGTCCGGGTCCTCCGGGCGGGCGTTGCTCAAGCCCTGCACGACGGCTTCGGCGAGCTCCGTCGTCGTGCCCGCGTCGTCCGCTGGCGGCGGGTCGAGGTACTCCACGACCGTCCCGGCGAGCGAGCGGCGGAACGAGGCGCGGCCGGGATCCACCCACTGGTCGGTCAGGCGCGCCTGCGCCGTCACCGTCGCGCCGGCCTGGGCGAGTCGCCCCGCCACCTCGTCCAGCACGCCGCCGGCGACGGAGCCGACCTGCACGACGGCCACGCGGCGCCCTTCGAGCGTCCCTGCCAGCAGGTCGTCGGACACGGAGACGAAGGCGGACTGGCTGCGCGCCAGAGCCACGGCGGCCTCGTCCAGCTCGGTGCGCAGCTCGGAGGACCGCTCGCGCAGGGCGTCGACCTCGCCGGTCAGCGTGTCGCCGATGCTCTCCTTCAGCGGGCCGGCACCCAGCACGATGCCGACGGCGAGCGCCAGGAACACCGAGATCAGTGAGACGAGGTGGTAGCGGAAGTCGATCACGAGGCCCTCCCGAGCCGTGTCATGAGGCGCCCCCGAAGAGACCCTGGATGGAGGCCCAGACCGACTCCCACCAGGCCGCCAGGAGACCGAGCGTGGCCTGACCGGCCACCGTGGACGCCAGGGCGGCGACGAGCGCCGCGAGACCCGCCGCGACGAGCCAGACCAGCTGCCAGCTGGAGATGCGCTGGCGGTACAGGCGCGAAACGCCCTTGGCGTCGATGAGCTTGCCACCCACGCGCAGCCGGGTGAGGAACGTGCTCGCCATGCCGGCCCGCCCCTTGTCGAGGAACTCCACGAGGGTCGCGTGCGTGCCGACGGCGACGATGAGCTCGGCGCCCTTGTCGTCCGCGAGCAGCATCGCGACGTCCTCGCTCGTCCCCGTCGCGGGGAAGACGACGTGCTCGACGCCGAGCTGCTCCATCCGCTCCACACCCGGGGCGCGCCCGTCCCGGTAGGCGTGCACGACGACCTCGGCGCCGGAGGTCAGCGCACGGTCGGAGACGGAGTCCATGTCACCGACGATCAGGTCCGGCTTCCAGCCCGCCTCGATGATCGCGTCCGCGCCACCGTCGACCCCGATGAGGACGGGCCGGTACTCCTTGATGTACGGCCGGAGGATCTGCAGGTCCTCCTTGTAGTGGTAGCCGCGCACGACGATGAGGACGTGGCGACCGTCGATCGACGTGCGGATCTCCGGCACGCCGACGCCGTCGAGCAGGAGGTCCCGCTCCCGGCGCAGGTAGTCCATGGTGTTCGCGGCGAACGCCTCGAGCTGGACCGCGAGCCCCGCGCGCGCCTCGCTCATCGCGGCGGCGACGGAGTCCGCGTCCTGGAGCGTGCCCTCGGCCACCAGCCGCTCGTCCTCGAACACCTGGTTCCCGACGACGCGTACCGCGTGCCCCTCCGCCACCGCGAGCACGTCGGCGCCGAGGTCGTCGACCAGGGGGATCCCAGCCTCCACGAGAATGTCCGGGCCGAGGTTCGGGTAGCGACCCGACGTGGACCGCGCCGCGTTGAGCACGGCGGCCGGCCGGCACGCGACGAGGGCCTCGGCCGACACGCGGTCGATGTCGAGGTGGTCGATCACGGCGACGTCACCGGGGCGCAGGCGCTTGGTCAGGTTCTTGGTCCGCGTGTCGACGCGAGCCGTACCCGTGACGCCTGGTCCCGCGGGCGCGGATCGACGGCGCAGCGAGGGTCTCATCGTCCCTATCGTCCCACGACGGACCGCTCGAGGAGCTCAGCTGCGTGCTCGAGGGCACGGGTCGAGTCCTCCTGGCCCGAGAGCATGCGCGCGAGCTCGGCGACCCGGTCCGGGCCGGAGACCGTGCGCACGTCGGCGGCCGTGACGACGCCCGCGTCGTCCGACCGTGCGACGACCACGTGCCGGTCGGCGTACGCGGCGACCTGCGCGAGGTGTGTGACGACGACGACCTGCGCCCCGCGGGCGAGCTCGGCCAGGCGGCGCCCGACCTCCACCGCCGCCTTCCCGCCGACACCGGCGTCGACCTCGTCGAAGACGAACGTCTCCGGGCGGGCGAGGGACGGGGCCGTCGCGAGCGCGACCTCCAGCGCAAGCATGACGCGGGAGAGCTCCCCTCCGGAGGCCCCCTGCCCGAGCGGGACCAGCGGCGCCCCGGCGTGAGCCGCGAGGAGCATCTCCACGTCCTCGGCACCGAACGGTCCCGGCTCGTCGGCCGGGACGAGCTCGACGCGCAAGGTGGCGTTCGGCATCGCGAGTCCGGTGAGCTCGGCCGTCACGGCGGCGGCGAGCCGCTCCGCCGCGTCGGCACGCCCGCCCGTGATCTGCTCGGCGAGGCCGCCCAGCTCGCCGGTGAGGTCGGCGAGCCGCTCCCGGAGCGCCGTCGTGCGGTCCTCGCCCTGGTCCAGCTCGAGCAGGCGGAGCCCGGCGGACGACGCCCATGCGAGCAGGTCGTCGACGGTGCCCCCGTGCGCGCGGGACAGGGACGCCAGCTCTGCGCGGCGCTCCTGGGCGACGGCCAGGCGCCCTGGGTCCGCCTGCACCTCGTCGACGTACCGTGCGAGGTCGGTGGCCAGGTCGGCGAGGACGTAGCCGACCTCGGCGAGTCGCTGCGCCAGGCCCGCGAGCACGTCGTCGTGCCGGGCGGCGCCCTCCAGCGCCCGGCGCGCCGCGTCCACCAGCGGTGCCGCCGCGGGGG
>JAEWQZ010000340.1 GCA_023460255.1 Actinomycetes bacterium | reverse complement strand
AGGTGGTCGACGACCGCGGCGTCGGGGCGCGTGAGCCCCTCGCTGCCGTCGGCCGCGCCGTCGTCGCCCGGGCGCCAGCCGACGCCGTCGGTCTCCGCGAGGATCGTGTCGAGGTGGGTGTGGTTGTCGACGACGGGACGCGGCAGCGGATCGGGGTCCGGCGGCCACGAGGTGTCCCGGGGCCGGCGGGCCACGGTCACGCCTCCCCGGCCGCGCCCCGCAGGCGGTCGAGCTCGGCGGCGACGACGGCGTCGTCCAGCTTGGTGAACACGGGCGTCGGCTTGGTCACCGGCGTCCCGGGGACGACGGGGCGGGACTCCCAGGCCGGCGTCGCGGAGTAGTCGCCGGTGATCACCGGGTAGGTCACTAGGCCGGCCCCGTGCTCCGGGTCGAGCTCCGTGACGTGCTCCACCCGCGGCATCGGCATGAACTCGCCCTCGCCGCCGAGCACCCGGTGCACGGTGTTCGCCGAGTGCGGCAGGAACGGCGCCAGGAGGGTGTTGCAGTCGCTGACGCACTGGGCCGCGACGTGCAGCACGGTCCCGAGCCGCTCGCGCTGGGACTCGTCCTTCATCTTGTACGGCTCGGTCACGGACAGGTACTTGTTCACCTCGCCGACCACCCGCATCGCCTCGGCGATCGCCGCGCGCTGGCGGTGCCGCCCGATGAGTCCACCCACCGTGTCGAACGCGCCGCGGACGGTCGCCAGGACGGCGTCGTCGACGGGCTCGAGGGCGCCGGCCGGCGGGATCGACCCGAAGCTCTTGGCGATCATCGTCGCCGTGCGGTTGACGAGGTTGCCCCAGCCGGCGACGAGCTCGGAGTTGGTGCGCTGGACGAACTCCGACCAGGTGAAGTCGGAGTCGGAGGTCTCCGGGCCCGCGGCACAGATGAAGTAGCGCAGGGCGTCGGGCTGGTAGCGCGCGAGCACGTCGCCGACGTAGATGACGACGCCGCGCGAGGAGGAGAACTGCTTGCCCTCCATCGTGAGGAACTCGCTCGAGACCACCTCGGTGGGCAGGTTGAGGACGCCGTACTGCCCCGGCTCGCCGCCCCGCTCGCCCTGCCCGTTGTAGGCGAGCAGCTCCGCGGGCCAGATCTGGGAGTGGAAGACGATGTTGTCCTTGCCCATGAAGTAGTACGACAGCGACTCCGGGTCGTTCCACCACTCGCGCCAGCGCTCCGGCTGCCCCAGGCGCCGGGCCCACTCGATGCTCGCGGACAGGTAGCCGATCACCGCGTCGAACCACACGTACAGACGCTTCGTGGGCTGCTCGCGCCACCCCTCGAGCGGGATCGGGATGCCCCAGTCGATGTCGCGCGTCATGGCCCGCGGGCGGATCTCCTCCAGGATGTTCTGGCTGAACTTGATGACGTTGGGCCGCCAGGTACCCGAGGCCGCCCGCCCGTCCAGCCAGTGCCCCAGCGCGTCGGCGAGCGCCGGCAGGTCGAGGAAGAAGTGCTCGGTCTCGACGAACTGCGGCGTCTCCCCGTTGATCCTGCTGCGCGGGTCGACGAGGTCCGTCGGGTCGAGCTGGTTGCCGCAGTTGTCGCACTGGTCGCCGCGCGCCTCGCCGTACCCGCAGATCGGGCAGGTTCCCTCGATGTACCGGTCGGGCAGGGTGCGCCCGGTCGACGGGCTGATCGCCGCCTGGGTGGTCTGCTCGACCATGTAGCCGTTGCGGTGCACGGTCGTGAACAGCTCCTGGACGGTGCGGTAGTGGTTGCCCGTCGTCGTGCGCGTGAACAGGTCGTAGGACAGGCCGAGGTCGACGAGGTCCTGCACGATGACCGCGTTGTTCTTGTCGGCCAGCTCCTTGGCGGTGACGCCCTCCTTGTCCGCCTGGACCAGGATCGGCGTCCCGTGCTCGTCGGTCCCGGACACCATGAGGACGTCGTGGCCCGCCATCCGCATGTAACGGCTGAAGACGTCGGAGGGGACGCCGAAGCCGGCGACGTGTCCGATGTGGCGGGGTCCGTTGGCGTAGGGCCAGGCGACCGCCGAGAGGATGTGGGCCATGGGGCCCGATCCTAGTGAGCGCCGGGCCGGGCTCCCGGGACCCGGGCCGGCACCCGGCACCCCGCACCCCCGGCCCGCGCCCACCGGGCCTGCACCCCCGGCAGACGTCATCCCCCACCCCCGGGCCCCGCACCCCGGCCGACGTCATCCCCCACCCCCGGCCCCGCACCCCGGCCGACGTCATCCCCCCTGTGCACGGAGAGCCGCTCTTGTGACAGGAGTGACCAATGGGGCAGGTGTGGCGTCACACAGGCATCACGAGCCCCACCCGTCACAAGCGCGGCTCTCGGTGCACGCCGGAGGCTGTCGCCAGTGCCGCCCGCACCGCCCGCACCAGACCCGCCGGGTCCCCGACGACCTCGGCATAGGTGAAGCGCACGACGACGAATCCCCGCGCGACGAGCTCCCGGCGGGCTCGACGAGGACGGCGAGCCGGTGGTGCCGCGCCGCGGACACACAGGTCAGGACTCCGTTGTGCACGACTGCCGACACCACCGGCGGCGACGTCCCCGGGAGCACGTAGACCCCTCCTGCAAGATGCACGACGAGGCCGCGTTCGACGGCGTGCTCGAGGTCGCGCCGGGAGACGCGGGTCCTGAGATCGGCGAAGCGGGCGGCTCCGTGACGAGAGGCGAGGATCGCGACGACGTCGGCGGGCACTGGTCGACCCTCCACCGAGCCGTGCGGACGCGTCGCCGCGGACCCCGGTGCCTGTGGAGCCACAGGTCGTCCACAGGCGCGACGTCGTGCGCCCGACAGCCCTCCCCCGCCCCATCCTCTGGCCCCGAGGACCGCCGCTCCCCAGTCTCGCGACCCCACCGACCCCACCGAGCACGGACCGCCGCTCCTGGTGCTGATGTGCAGCATGCGACGGAGGTGACGTCACACCAGCCTCACCGGTCACACCCGTCACAAGAGCGGCGGTGGGTGCACACGGTTGAGATGGGCCGGGCGCGCCGGATCAGGATCAGAAGGGCAGGTAGTACGAGAGCACGTCTGCGGTCACCGGCGGGAACAGCGCGGCGAACAGCTCCCGGTCGCCGTCCCCGGTCACGTCCGGACGCAGCCGGGCGAGCCCGTCGATCCCCCAGGGGCCGAAGAGGAGGGCCGGCAGCCAGTCGGGCGCCACACCCGCTCCGCCCGCCTCGACCGGGCCCTGGAGCGGCCCGCCGACCACCGCCGGGCCGAGCCCGTCCTCCCCCACCGGGAACCGGTAGTGGCGCCGGTAGGTCGACAGCAGCACCTCCGCGCGCTCGAGCCCGGACGCGGCGAGGCGGGCCGACAGGACCGGCCGGAGCGCGTCGAGCACCGCTGCCTCGTCGGAGATGCGCACGTAGTACTGCTCGGCCCGGTCCGGCGCCGCCTCCATGAGCGGCTCGCAGACCTCGTGGACCAGGGTCCCCGGCCGTTCGACGACGCCGACCCGCCCGCTCTGCGACTGCTCGGCGACCGCGGCGAACAGGTCACCGACGGCCGCCGCGTCGCGCGCCGCGGCCTCGGCCACCAGCCCGCTCCCGGGGGTGATCCGCCCCGACGCGACGACCTCCCCCGCCCGCTCGACGACGAGGGTGCGGGTCGCGTCGTGCGCGACGAGCCAGCGCCACCG
>JAEWQZ010000339.1 GCA_023460255.1 Actinomycetes bacterium | reverse complement strand
GCCGCTGCTCGGGTGCGGTGGCGGCGCCGAACAGGTCGCGGGCGAGGGCGGCCCGCGCCGTCGACGAGCCGGGGCCCGCGAGCGCGGCCATGTGCTCGAACCGCGCGTCGACGTCGAGCACCTCCAGGGTCGGGGCACCGGCCGGGTCGGGCAACGACGCGAGGGACCGCCAGCCGAGGCCCGTGCGGCGCTGGCGCAGCTCGCCACCGAGGTAGCGCGCGACGACGGGCACCTCGTCGTGCGTGGCGCGCCGGAGCAGGTCGACCAGGAGCGCCTTCTTCGTCAGGCGCGATCGGGTGGCGGCGACCAGTGCGGCGGTCTCGGCGAGGTCGGCGAGGAGCACCCGGCCATCCTGCCCCCGACCTCCGTCACCCGCCCGCCCGCACTCGCGTCACCTCCCGCACCATCCCTCCGGGCCGGGCCGAGGGCGGCACGGGTCCACGCGGCACGGCGTCACGTCAGCAGGGGACCGAGCATCCGCAGGAGGTCCGCCGGACGCCGCAGCTCGGTGGTCGTCCAGCGCGCGACCGTGTCGACGCGGCGGCGCAGACGGTCCTCGCGGCGCTTCTCCTCCCACAGCACGTCCTCGGGCGCGCGACCTGCCGGGTTCTCGCGGCCGTACTTCACGCGACCGTCGAACTCGCCGATGACGCCGTGCTCCGGCCACCAGAAGTCGCTGCGGCCGATCAGTCCGTGCTCGTCGTGGAAGGGCTGCTGGCGCTCGGGCCGCGGCAGGCCGAGGCTGTCGATCACGACGGCGCTCCAAGACTCGCCCGGGCTCTCCGAGCGCGCGTCGGCGAGACGCACGACCCGTCGGGCCTGGGCGACGCCGGCATGCCCTGCCAGGTGGGCGACGGCGGCCTCGAGCTCTGCCCGGGTGGTCAGACCCCGGCGCAGGGCCGCGTCCGCCGCGGCCACGCCGTCGGCCGTCGACATCAGCCGTGCGACGTCCAGGACCGTCCGTGCGGGTGTCGTGAGCTTCCAGGGGCCGAGTGTCGACGTGCCTTCGGGGCCCGGCGGGGCGATCGTGCGCAGCCCACGGCCCGGCTTCGTCCCACCAGGGGTGCGGCCGGCCGCACAGACGACCGGCGCCGGGCGGGCGAGCAGCGGGAGGCCGTACATCACCGCCGCCGACGGCCCGCCCAGGACGACGGGTGCACGCCCGGTCCTCGCCCTCATCGTCGCGAGGACCAGCCGGCGGTGCTCCGCCTCCGGTCGGTTCGGCGTCGGGGATCTCAGGGCGTACACGCCCCGGACGACGCGCTCGAGTGAGCCTGTCGCAAGGAGTCGGCGCAGGTCAGTCCTCGACGCGCCCAGGCCGGCCAGCTCGGCCGAGGTGACCACGGCGCCGCCGTCGAGCTGGGCGGCGAGAGGTGCCAGGAGGGAGCGATCCATGCCCGGCAGCATCCGCGTCGCCGGGCACGGTACCGACGCCGGGGCCGCCGTGCCTGTGGGCCGCGCTCCGTCCGAGGGTCCGGGGCACAGCCTGCGTCCCTGCACAACGCGGCGGTAGGTACGGATCGCGGCGTTCGGGCGCCGCAACCTGTACCTACCGCCGCCATCTGCGGGGGGGTGGGGAGGTCGGGACGTCGGGGAGGTCGGGCGGAGGCGCGCTGGGTACGGTGGGGCATGCGCCTGGGCATCGTCGTCGACTACGCGGACGACTTCGCGGCAGCGGTCGACCTGGTCCGGGAGGCGGAGGCGCGCGGCGTCGAGCTCGTCTCGGTCGCGGAGGCCTACTCCTTCGACGCGGTGAGCCGCCTCGGATACCTGGCGGCGGTGACGGAGCGGGTGGCGCTCGCGTCGGCGGTCCTGGGTGTCTACACGCGCACGCCCGCCACCCTGGCGATGACCGCGGCGGGGCTCGACGACGTCTCCGGCGGCCGGTTCGAGCTCGGGCTGGGGGCGTCCGGGCCGCAGGTGGTCGAGGGGTTCCACGGCGTGCCGTTCACGGCGCCGCTCGCCCGCGTCCGCGAGACCGTCGAGGCGTGCCGGGCGGTGTGGCGCCGCCAGCCGTTGGTGCTCGACGGCCGTGCGGTGCGCGTCCCCCTGCCGCCCGACGAGGGGGGTCTCGGCACGCCGTTGCGGCTGGTCAACCGCCCCCGGCGCGAGCGGATCCCCGTCGCCGTCGCCGCGCTGGCGCCGCGGGCCGTCGCGCAGGCCGCGGAGATCGCCGACGGCTGGCTGCCGCTGTTCTACCTCCCGGAGCGGGCGGAGGTCGCCTGGGGGGAGGGGCTCGCGGCCGGCCGCGCCGTCCGTGACCCGGCGCTCGGCCCGCTGGACGTGCACGTCACCGTCCCGCTGCTCGTCGGCGACGGCCCCGCCGCGGACGCGGCACTGGCCGCCTACCGGGACCGGGTGGCGCTCTACGTCGGCGGCATGGGCGCCCGCGGGAGGAACTTCTACGCCGACCTCGCGCGCCGGTACGGGTTCGGCGAGGCCGCCGACGTCGTGCAGGACAGGTTCCTGGCGGGGGACCGTGCGGGAGCCGCCGCGGCCGTGCCCGAGGAGCTGCTCACCGGGACGGCCCTCATCGGCGACGAGGCGCACGTCCGCACGCGGCTGGCGGCCTTCGCCGCGGCCGGGGTGACCACCCTCGCCGTCCAGCCCCTCGCCCCGACGACGGCCGGCCGGCTCGAGCAGGTCGAGGCCGTGCGCGCGATCCTCGACGCACCGGCGGTCTGAGCCCGGCCCGGCGCAGCCCGAGGCGTCGCCCGGCCCGGCGATCCCGGCCGGGGGTGAAGTCCGAGGGCTCACGTTGCACGGAGTGCATCGTTGCACGTAGTGTCGCGAGGTGACCGAAGCTCCGCCGGACCGCCGGGCCGCCCTCAAGGACCGGCACCGGCGCGCCATCCTCGCGGCGGCCGCCGACCTCATGGCCGAGCGCGGCGGCGTCTCCTTCACCGTCGACGAGCTCGCCGAGCGGGCGGACGTCTCCCGGCGCACGGTCTTCAACCACTTCGCGACCGTCGACGACGTCGTCACCACCGTGTGCAGCGACGTCCTCGGGGGTGTGGTCGAGACCTTCCTCGCCACCGCCGCGGCCGCCCCGGCGGGCGACGACACCCCCGCGGCGATGTTCGCGGAGATCACCGAGGCCCTGCGCGCCTCGGACCTCGTGGCGCCCATGGCCTCCCTGACCCGCTCGCTCGGCGGGACCGACGACTCCCCGCTGGCCGCGCGCCTGCTGCACCGGGCGTTCACACAGGTCAGCGGCCGATTCTCCCAGGCCATGGCGGCCCGGCACCCGCACGCGGACCCGCTCGACGTCGACCTCCTGGTCAACGCGCTGCTGGGCGGGCTCATCGTGCTGCACAGGCACTGGTTCGAGGTCACCGGGGGCGCGGACACGGCGGCGTCCCGGCAGACCTGGGCGGCGCTCGTCGACAGGCTCGTCGACGGCGTCCGCACCGGCTTCGGCGCCGGCCCGGCCGGCTGAGGCCACGCCCACGCACCCCGGCCCGACGACGAGCCGACCACCCACGCACGACGAGACGGGCGCACCGCGACACGGCGCACCCGGGGCAAGGACGACGACATGGCAGAGCTCCTCTACCGCCTCGGCCGCACAGCCGCCCGGCGGCCTCGCACGGTCATCGCCGCGTGGCTGGCGGTCCTCGTCGCGGCGGGCGTCGCCTACGCGCTCGGCGCGGGCACCCTCGCCGGCGGCATCTCGATCCCCGGCACGCCGACGGCGGAGGTCACCGAGCGCCTCGAGGCCGAGTTCCCCGCGGCGTCCGGCGGCACCGGGACGGTGGTGCTGCGCACCACCGACGGGTCCGCCCTGACCGACGAGCAGCGCTCGGCGATCTCCGAGCGAGTGGCCGCCGCGGCGCAGGTCCCGGGCGTGCGCACGGTCGTCGACCCCTTCGCCACCGAGGCCGAGCGGGCCGCCGCCGAGCAGCAGGTCACCGACGGGCGGGCGCAGCTGGAGGA
>JAEWQZ010000338.1 GCA_023460255.1 Actinomycetes bacterium | reverse complement strand
TCCCCATCCTGACCGGTCCCGTCCGGGGGCACGGGGCCGCGGCGGCGGATGCTGCCGACGTGGGCCGGAGCGGCCGGCCCGGGGCCGAGGAGGGCCGATGAGCAGCAACGGGATCGTCACCACTGTGGTGGGCTGGGCGGCGACGGCGCCGCGGGAGATCCAGGGTGGGCGGGTGGCCTACACCAGCTTCCGCCTCGCGACGACGCCGCGGTACTTCGACCGGGGCCGGGGCGTGTGGGCCGAGGGTCGCACGGAGTGGCTGACCGTGAAGGTGTTCCGGGACGCGGCGCTCACCGTGGCGACGTCGGTGCAGAAGGGGCAGCCGGTGGTCGTGCACGGGCGGCTGAAGACCGAGGAGTGGGTCGGCGAGAACGGCCCGCGCAGCGGCCTGGTGCTCGAGGCCACCGCCCTCGGGCACGACCTCACGCGGGGCCGGGCCTCGTTCGTGCGGGTCACCCGCCGTGCCGAGGAGCCCGGTGCCGATGTCGGGGGCGCGGACGCCGGTGTGGCCGGTGTCCCGGACTGCCCGGCCGGCTGGACGGCGCCCGCGGATGCTCCGGCGGACCTGGACCCGTGGGCCGTCGACGCTCCCGACGACGACGCCGACGAGCTGGCCGGACTGGTGGCCGCCCGCCTCACGGGCTTCGACGACGAGCGCGACGGCGAGCAGCCGGACGGTGCTGCCGGAGTCGACCGAGAGGAGGTGCTCGCGACACCGTAGGCTTGCCGGTGCCCCGCGGCGCCCCCTGTGCGCCGCCAGCCGACCGCCAGGAGCAGACGACAGACGTGGCCGAGTTCATCTACACCATGTACAAGGCGCGAAAGGCGCACGGGGACAAGCTGATCCTCGACGACGTCTCGATGAGCTTCTACCCCGGCGCCAAGATCGGCATGGTGGGTCCCAACGGCGCCGGGAAGTCCACGATCCTGAAGATCATGGCCGGGCTGGACCAGCCGTCCAACGGCGAGGCCCGGCTGTCTCCCGGGTACACGGTGGGCATCCTGCTCCAGGAGCCCCCGCTGAACGAGGAGAAGACGGTCCTCGGCAACGTCGAGGAGGGCGTGGCCGAGATCAAGGCCAAGCTCGACCGGTTCAACGAGATCTCCGCGTTGATGGCCGAGCCGGACGCCGACTTCGACGCCCTCCTGGCGGAGATGGGCGAGCTCCAGGAGGCACTCGACCACGCCGGCGCCTGGGACCTGGACGCGCAGCTCGAGCAGGCGATGGACGCCCTGCGGTGCCCGCCGCCGGACGCGGACGTGTCGATCCTCTCCGGCGGCGAGCGCCGGCGCGTGGCGCTGTGCAAGCTGCTCCTCGAGAAGCCCGACCTGCTGCTCCTCGACGAGCCGACGAACCACCTCGACGCCGAGAGCGTGCAGTGGCTGGAGCAGCATCTCGCCAAGTACGAGGGTGCGGTCATCGCGGTCACGCACGACAGGTACTTCCTCGACAACGTCGCCCAGTGGATCGCCGAGGTCGACCGCGGGCGCCTGTACCCCTACGAGGGCAACTACTCCACGTACCTGGAGAAGAAGCAGGCGCGGCTGGAGGTCCAGGGCAAGAAGGACGCCAAGCTCGCCAAGCGTCTCAAGGACGAGCTGGAGTGGGTGCGCTCGTCGGCCAAGGGGCGGCAGACCAAGTCCCGCGCCCGTCTCGAGCGCTACGAGGAGATGGCGGCAGAGGCGGAGCGGACCCGCAAGCTGGACTTCGAGGAGATCCAGATCCCGCCGGGCCCGCGCCTGGGCAACGTCGTCATCGAGGCCAAGGACCTGCGCAAGGGCTTCGACGACCGGGTGCTCATCGACGGGCTGTCGTTCACGCTGCCGCGCAACGGCATCGTCGGTGTCATCGGCCCGAACGGCGTCGGCAAGACGACGCTCTTCAAGACGATCGTGGGCCTCGAGCCGCTGGACGGCGGCGAGCTGAAGGTCGGTGAGACCGTCAAGCTCTCCTACGTCGACCAGTCCCGCGGCGGGATCGCGCCCGACAAGACGCTGTGGGAGGTGGTCTCCGACGGCCTCGACTTCATCAAGGTCGGCAACGTGGAGATGCCCTCCCGGGCGTACGTGGCCTCCTTCGGGTTCAAGGGGCCGGACCAGCAGAAGCCCGCGGGCGTCCTGTCGGGCGGCGAGCGGAACCGGCTCAACCTCGCCCTGACGCTCAAGCAGGGCGGCAACGTGCTGCTGCTCGACGAGCCGACCAACGACCTGGACGTCGAGACGCTCGGCTCGCTGGAGAACGCGCTGCTGGAGTTCCCGGGCTGCGCCGTCGTCGTCTCGCACGACCGGTGGTTCCTGGACCGGGTGGCGACGCACATCCTCGCCTACGAGGGGACGGACGAGGACCCGGCCGCGTGGTACTGGTTCGAGGGCAACTTCGCGTCGTACGAGGAGAACAAGGTCGCCCGACTCGGCATCGAGGCCGCGCGGCCGCACCGCGTGACCTACCGCAAGCTCACCCGGGACTGACAGGGAGGCGCCGTGGCGCTGTCCGCGCAGGGGGGTCGCCGGCTGGTCGCCGCCCTCACCGACCTGCGGACGGCGGTGGCCGACGTCCGGCTCCCGCTCGAGACCGCGGGAGCGGCGGCGGACCGGGCACTCGCCCGGCGGGTCCTCGACCAGCTGGACGACCACCTGCTCCCGCGCGTGCGCCAGCTGGGGGCGCCGTTGCTCGCGGTGGTCGGCGGCTCCACCGGCGCGGGCAAGTCGACCCTCGTCAACAGCCTGCTGCGCGAGGAGGTCAGCGCGAGCGGGGTGATCAGGCCGACGACGCGCGAGCCGCTCCTCGTGCACCACCCCGACGAGGGGGCGTGGTTCACGTCCGACCGCGTCCTGCCGCGGCTGGCCCGGGTCACCGGCGCGGGAGCCCGGGGGCCCGACACCGCGGCGGGGGCCGGCGCCCTGCGGCTGCTGGCCCACCCGGGTGTGCCGCACGGCCTGGCCCTGCTCGACGCCCCCGACATCGACTCGGTGGTCGAGGCGAACCGTCGCCTCGGCGAGGAGCTGCTGGGGGCGGCCGACCTGTGGGTCTTCGTGACGACTGCCGCCCGGTACGCCGACGCCGTGCCCTGGGACCTGCTCGCGGAGGCCGCCCGGCGGCGCGCCGTCGTCGTGCTCGTGCTCAACCGCGTGGAGGCGGGCGCGCGGGCCGCGGTCGCGGACCACCTGCGGCGGATGCTCGCCGACCAGCTCGAGGGGCAGTCGCTCGACGCGCCGGTCGTCGTGGTCCCGGAGTCGCGCGTCGAGGGTGGCCTGCTGCCTCCCGAGGCGGTGGCCGAGCTCGGCGGCTGGCTGCGCGCCGTCGTCGGTGACGCCGCGGCGCGCGAGGGTGTCGTGGAGCGGACCGTCCGCGGCGCCGTCGAGGACCTGCTCGCCGCCGCCCCGCGCCTCGGCGCCGCCGTCGACGACCAGCGACGCCATGCGGAGCGCCTGCACGAGGCCGTCTCGGCCGCGTACTCGGCGGCGGCCCACGACGTCGGCGCGGCCACCGCCGACGGCACCATGCTGCGCGGCGAGGTCCTCGCG
>JAEWQZ010000337.1 GCA_023460255.1 Actinomycetes bacterium | reverse complement strand
CCGCACGGGTGGCCGACGCGCACGTCGACACCGACGACGGGGCCGCGTGGGTGCCGGTGCCGGTGCCCCGCCCGTCCTACGCCCTCAAGCCCGAGGTCCGCCGCAGCGAGCCCGCGCCGCTGGTGCTCGACGAGCGGGCCGACGTCGACGCCGGCCGCGCGGTCGGCGCGGACGAGGTCGACGAGGTCGACGAGGGGGACGCCGAGGTCGGCACCCCTGTCGCCGCCGAGCCTGCTCCGCGCACCCTCGACCTCGACGCCGTCCTCGCCCGCCGTCGCGCCGTGGGGGAGTGACCCGGGAGCAGGGCATCCGGCGGACCGCACCGCGGTGTCCGGTGGGGCCCGGCGGTTCGGTGCACCGGTGGCTCGGGTGCTACCCTGATTCCCGCTCGAGGGGCTGTGGCGCAGTTGGTAGCGCGTCTCGTTCGCAATGAGAAGGTCAGGGGTTCGAATCCCCTCAGCTCCACCGCAGGGCCCCCTTCGGGGGGCCCTCGTCATGTCCGGTCACGACCACTCTGCGGACAACTGGCATCCCGTGCCGGAGTCCCGGGGCGACGCGGGCGCCGGGTGGCTAGCCTGACCTCACGGCAAGGCGCCGGTCGCTGTCGGGTCGGAAGGCGGCGTGGTGGACATCGTCCCTGCCCCAGTGCGGGCCGAGCGGCACGAGGGGCGGTCCTTCCGCGTCGACGCGGCCACCCGCGTCGTCGTCGGGCGTGACCCCGCGGCGGTCTCGGCGGGCGTCCTGCTGGCGACCCGCGTCGGCCACGACCTGGGCGCCTCGATCGCGGTCGTGCACGACGACCACGGCGGCCCCGGCGCGATCGTCCTGCGCGTCGTCGCGGACCGGGCGGCACTGCCCGTCCCCGCCTCCCTCGACGACGCGCTCGCGGCGGAGGCCTACCGCCTGGAGGTCCGTCAGGACCGCGTGGTCGTCACCGCGCTGTCGGGCCCGGGCCTCCTGCGCGGTCTCGCGGCGCTCGAGCAGCTGGCCCTGCCCGCGCCCGACGGCGTGCGCTTCCACCCGGGCCTCGTGGTCGACCACCCGCGCTTCGCGTGGCGCGGGCTGTGCCTGGACGTCGCGCGGCACTGGTTCGGCCCGGAGACGCTGCGCTCCGTCGTCGGGCTCCTCTTCTCGCTCCGGATGAACACCCTGCACCTGCACCTGACCGACGACCAGGCGTGGCGGCTGGAGTCGCCGTCCCGGCCGCTGCTGACGGAGGTGTCCGGCCGGACGGCCGTCGACGGCGACGAGGGGGGCTTCCTCAGCACCGCCGAGTTCGGCGCGCTGGTCACGTTCGCCGCGGCGCGCGGGGTGACGATCGTGCCGGAGATCGACCTGCCCGGGCACGTCAACGCGGCCCTGCACGCGTACGGCAGCCTGACGCCGACGGGCGAGCCGTTCCCGGCCTACACGGGTGTGGGCGTCGGCTTCTCGCGGCTGCACACCGAGGCCCCCGACACCCTGCCGTTCATCACGGACGTCATCGGCGACGTCACGGCGGCCACGCCCGGGCCGTACGTGCACATCGGTGGCGACGAGGCGCTGACGATGCACGCAGCCGAGTACGACCAGCTCGTCGGGCACGCCGCCGGGCTCGTCGCGGCGGCGGGCAAACGGGTCGTCTGCTGGCAGGAGGCCGTGCGGGCGCCGCTGCCGCCCGGCTCCGTGCTCCAGTACTGGGACGAGCGCGCGGGCCTGGACGCGGTGGTCGCCGCCGCGGCCGGCGGGACGCGGGTGCTGCTGTCGCCGGCCACCCGCGCGTACCTCGACATGAAGTACGACGCCGAGACCCCCGTGGGCAACGACTGGGCCGCCTACATCACGCTGCGCGACGCCTACGAGTGGGAGCCGACCCAGGTCGTGCCGGTCCCGGAGGGCCGGGTCGCCGGCGTCGAGGCGGCCGTGTGGACGGAGGCCGTCCGCACCCCGCGGGACCTGTTCTGGCTCCTCCTGCCCCGTCTGGCGGCCACCGCCGAGGTGGCGTGGTCCGCGCCGGGACGGCGGGACTGGTCCGGGTTCGAACGGCGGCTGCGCGCCCTGACCCCGCGCTGGGACGCGCGCGGGCTGCCCTGGTACCGCCCCGCCCTCGACTGAGCCCCCGGGCGGGGTCCCGCCGCCGTCCCGCCGTCAGACCCAGCTGGGCAGCCACTGACGAAGCTGCCACTCGCGGAACGTGATGACCTCGCCCGTCCACACGGGCAGGAAGAACACGGCCGCCGCGGCCACCAGCAGACCGGCGACGACGAGGCCGGTCACCACCCAGCGTCGACGCCACTCGTCCCCGGCGGACCACGCCAGCAGCGCCCCGGCGGCCCAGGCGACGAGCATCGCCAGGAAGGGCAGGACGGCGATCGCGTAGAACGCGAAGACCGGCCGCTCGGGGTAGGCGAACCAGGGCAGCCAACCGGCCGCGACGGCCACCAGGAGCGGCACCGTCACGGGGGCGTGCAGGGCACGTCGGCGGCGCAGCAGCCAGACGACGGCGACGGCGAGCGCCGCGGCGGCGAACCACCAGACGAACGGGTTCCCGAGCGAGGTGACCGCCTGCGCGCACCGGTCGGCGTCACATGCCGCGCCCGCCGGCTCGGGCTCGGTGAAGTGGAACGACGTCGGGCGCCACTGGACGAGCCAGCCCAGCGGGCCCGACCGGTAGGGGTGGTCCGCGACGAGCGTCGTGTGGAAGTTCCACATCTGGGCGTGGTAGTGCCACCACGAGCCGAGGGCGTCGGTCAGCGCGGTGCCACCCGGCAGTCCGGCCGCCCACTGGCGCCCGTAGGCCCCGGGCGTGGCGAACCACGTCGCCCAGGACGCGGTGTAGACGGCCACCGCCACGCCGACGAGCGAGGCGAACGCGGGCGGTGCGTCGCGCAGCAGCGCGCCCTGCCACCACGAGGCCACGCCGGCCCGACGCCGGGCGAGCGCGTCCCACGCCACGCTGAGCAGGCCGAACACCGCGAGGAACCACAGCGCCGACCACTTCGTGCCGACCGCGAGGCCGAGCAGCACGCCTGCGGCGAGGCGCCACGGTCGCCAGCCCAGGCCGGGGCCGAGCCGGCCCCACCCGGGGGTCCCGGCGGGCTCAGCGGGCTCAGCGGGCTCAGCGGGCTCGT
>JAEWQZ010000336.1 GCA_023460255.1 Actinomycetes bacterium | reverse complement strand
CCTCGGCCTCGAGCCGCGCGACGGCGCCGCGTGCCACGGCGAGCGCGCGCTCGACCTCCTCGCGCCGGGTGCGCAGGGCGGTCTCGTCGGCGACCTCCTGCGCGAGCGTCGCGGTGAGCTGCGCGAGGTCGTCCGCCAGGAGCCGCGCCTTGGCGTCGCGCAGGTCCGACTGGATGGTCTGCGCCTTGCGCGCCACCTCCGCCTGGCGACCGAGCGGCCCGAGCTGGCGGCGGATCTCCGCGGTGAGGTCGGTGAGCCGCGTGAGGTTGGCCTGCATGGCCTCGAGCTTGCGCAGCGCCTTCTCCTTGCGGCGCCGGTGCTTGAGGATGCCCGCGGCCTCCTCGATGAACCCGCGGCGGTCCTCCGGCGTCGCGCGCAGCACGGCGTCGAGCTGGCCCTGCCCCACGATGACGTGCATCTCCCGGCCCATGCCGGTGTCGGAGAGCAGCTCCTGGATGTCGAGCAGCCGGCACGGGGTGCCGTTGATCGCGTACTCCGAGCCCCCGCTGCGGAAGAGCGTGCGCGAGATGGTGACCTCGGCGAACTCGATGGGCAGCACGCCGTCCGTGTTGTCGATGGTGAGGGCGACCTCGGCGCGGCCCAGCGGCGGGCGCCCGGCGGTGCCCGCGAAGATGACGTCCTCCATCGTGCCGCCGCGCAGCGACTTGGCGCCCTGCTCGCCCATCACCCAGGCGAGCGCGTCGACGACGTTGGACTTCCCGGAGCCGTTCGGGCCCACGACGCAGGTGATGCCCGGCTCGAGGTGCAGGGTCGTCGCCGACGCGAAGGACTTGAAGCCCCGTAGCGTGAGCGTCCTCAGGTGCACGGACAGAGCCTAGGAGGTCCGCGGGCCGCGGTCGGGGAGGCGCTCGCTCACAGCCCGGGGAACCACAGGCCGATCTCACGCTCCGCCGAGGCCGGGGAGTCGGACCCGTGCACGATGTTCTGCGTGACGGACGTGCCCCAGTCGCGGCCGAGGTCGCCCCGGATGGTGCCGGGAGCCGCCGTCGTCGGGTCCGTCGCGCCCGCCATCGCGCGGAATGCCTCGATGACCCGCTCGCCCTGCACGACGGCGGCGACGACCGGGCCGGAGCCCATGAACTCCACGAGCGGGCCGAAGAAGGCCTTGCCCTCGTGCTCGGCGTAGTGGGCGCGCAGGAGCTCGGCGTCGGGCACGCGCAGGTCGAGCGCGACGAGCGCGTAGCCCTTGGCCTCGACCCGGCGCAGCACCTCGCCGACGAGGCGACGGCGCACGCCGTCGGGCTTGACGAGGACGAGGGTGCGCTCGGGCACGTCGGCGGGCACGTCAGCAGGCACGTCAGCAGGCACGTCAGCAGGCATGGCGGTCACCCTACTGGGCTCCGGGAGCGTCGCCGGCGCCTGCCTCGCGCTCGGCCCGCTCGCGGTCGATCCGCCCGCCCAGGCGCAGCCCGGTGAACCAGAGCACGGCGAAGATCGTGCCGACGACCGCCATCATGGGCACCACCACGCCCGCGCCGACCACCGCGACCTGGAGCACGGAGCCCACGACGTACCCGCCGGGCCGGCGCAGCAGCCCGGCGCCGAGCACGAGCGACGCGACGAGCGCGCCCCCGAGGGTCCACACCACCCGCGGCTCCGCGAGGCGCAGGCCGAAGGCCACGAGCGTGGCGAACCCGACGACGAACGCCTCGAGCACGAGCACCGTCGCGGCGAACTGGTGGCGGGCCGACCGCCGGACCGGCGCGCTCATCGGCCGAGCAGGGTCCTGGCCTCGGCGACGAGCGTGATCGAGCCCGTGACCAGCACGCCCGCACCCGTCGGCGACCCGCCGACCCCCTGCTCGGCGAGGTCCACGGCGAGGGCGAGCGCGTCGTCGAGGCGCTCGGCCACGTGCAGGCGGTCCGTCCCGAACACGTCGCCCGCGATCTCCGCGAGGGCGTCGACGGGCAGCGCACGGGGCGAGGCCGGCCGCGTCACGACGATCTCGTCGAGGACCGGCTCGAGGACGGAGAGCATGTGCTCGGCGTCCTTGTCGGCGAGGATCCCGACGACGCCGACGAGCCGCTCGAACGCGAACGCGTCGACGATCGCCGCGGCGAGCGCCTCGGCGCCCGCAGGGTTGTGCGCGGCGTCGACGAGCACCGTCGGCGAGGACCGCACGAGCTCGAGCCGGCCGGGCGAGTCGGCGTCGCGCAGCGCCGCCTCGACGACGTCGCCGTCGAGGGCACCGCCCCCGCGCAGCAGGGCCTCCGTGGCTGCGAGGGCGAGGAGGGCGTTGTGCGCCTGGTGGGGGCCGTGCAGCGGCAGGAAGACGTCCGTGTACAGGCCGCCGACGGTCCGCAGCGCGAGGAGCTGGCCGCCCACCGCGACCTGGCGGTCGGCGACCTCGAGCTCGACGCCCTCACGGAGCACCCGGGCCCCGTGCCGCGCGGCGGCCGCGAGGACCACCCCTTCGGCGTCGGGCTCCTGGTCGGCCAGGACGAGGACGGCGCGGTCCTTGACGATCCCGGCCTTCTCGCCGGCGATGTCGACCAGGGTGTGCCCGAGCCACCGCTCGTGGTCCATCGCCACGGGCGTGATGACGGCGACCTCGGCCTCGACGACGTTCGTGGCGTCCCACGAGCCGCCCATCCCGACCTCGACCACCGCCACGTCCACCGGCGCGTCGGCGAACGCCGCGAAGGCCATCACCGTGAGCACCTCGAAGAAGCTCATCCGTGGGCCACCGGCGGCCTGCGAGCGCTCGTCGACCATCCGCACGTACGGCGCGACGTCCTGCCACACCTCGACGAAGCGCTCGCTGGACAGCGGCTCCCCGTCGATCGCGATCCGCTCGGTGACCTCGCGCAGGTGGGGACTCGTGTACCGGCCGGTCCGCAGCCCGTGCTCGCGCACCAGGCGCTCCACGAGGCGGGCCGTGGAGGTCTTGCCGTTCGTGCCGCCGACGTGCACCACGCGGTAGGCCCGCTGCGGGTCGCCGAGCAGGTCCAGCGCCTCGCGCACCCGGTCCAGCGACGGGTTCGGGGTGTCCTCGGCGCTGCGCTCCATGACCTCGCGCACCGCCTGCTCGAACCCGTCGACCTCCGCCACGCCCCAGAGCATAGGTCCGCCCGGCGGCGGTCGCGCCGGCCGACCGCGACGGGGTCACGTGGGATCCTGTCGCCGTGCACCACGACCCACGCGACGGCGCCGTCCTCGACCGCCCGGACGCCGCGGACCGGTGGCGCGTCCTCGAGGCACCCTTCGCCGCAGCCGGCTACGA
>JAEWQZ010000335.1 GCA_023460255.1 Actinomycetes bacterium | reverse complement strand
GCGTCGGCGACGGGGCGGTCGCGGCGGACCTGGTCGCGGCCTACACCCGGCGCACGCCGGTGCCGCGC
Organism: Actinomycetes bacterium; assembly: GCA_023460255.1. Taxonomy (GTDB): domain Bacteria; phylum Actinomycetota; class Actinomycetes; order Actinomycetales; family Cellulomonadaceae; genus Actinotalea. The sequence continues at coordinate 3,081 of JAEWQZ010000335.1, read as the reverse complement.
GACCCCGCGCACCTGCTGCTGCGGCCCGTGCGCGGCACGCAGGCAGGGACGGACGCCGGCGACGCCGGCGCATCGTCGCCGACCCGGATGCCCGATCGGGCGACCGTGTGCCGGTGCAACGGGGTGACCAAGGGCGACGTCGTCGCGCAGTGGCGTCGCGGGGCTCGCAGCGTGACGGAGGTGGTCCGCGCGACCCGTGTGACCACCGGGTGCGGGGGATGCACCGATGCGGTGTGCGGTCTCGTGGAGTGGCTCGAGCGGGCTGACCCGGTGCCGGCGACGGGCGCCCCCGCCGACGTCGCCCTGTCGTGCCTCACATCGGCCCCGGGGTCGTCGTGAGGGACGTTTTCCCCCCGCGAAACACGGGTGGCCCGGGCGCGTAACACGCCGTCCATAGCGTCGGACCACCGGCCCAGCGTCGAGCCGCCCACCCGGACCATGACCAGGAAGCGACAGCCGAGGAGCACCCGACGCCATGAGCACCAGCGGACCGGCCAGCCCGACGCCACGCACCCCGGTGCGCCGGCTCGTCGTCGTGGGCGGCGGGATGGTCGCCCAACGCCTCGTGGAGGCGCTGCGCGATCGCGACCCGGACGGCGCCTGGCAGGTCACCGTGCTGGCCGAGGAGCCGCGGGCGCCCTACGACCGCGTGGCCCTGACCTCGTACTTCTCCGGCCGCGACCCCGACGACCTCGCCCTCGGCGACCCGGCGCTGTGGGAGCAGCCGCTGGTGTCGCTGGTCCGCGACGCCCGGGTGACGACCGTCGACCGCGACGCCCGGGTGGTCGGGACCGCCGACGGACGCTCCTGGCCGTACGACGAGCTCGTGCTCGCGACGGGGTCCCGGCCCTTCGTCCCGCCGATCGAGGGCACCGACCTGCCAGGCGTCTTCGTGTACCGCACCGTCGACGACGTCGCAGCGCTCCGGGGCTTCGTGGAGGGGCTCTCGTCGGCGGGTCGGCCGCTGCGCGGCGCCGTGCTCGGCGGCGGCCTGCTCGGCCTGGAGGCGGCCGGCGCCCTCCAGGCCCTCGGCGTGCGCACCACTGTGCTCCAGATGGGCACGCACCTGATGTCCGCGCAGATCGACAGGGGCGGCGGCGCCCTGCTGGAGCGGATGATCCAGGGCCTCGGGGTGGCAGTGCGCGTCGGGGCGACCACCACCCGGCTGCGGTCGGGCCGCCGGGGCTCGGTCGGCCGGGTGGACCTGGCGGACGGCGGACGGCTCGACGTCGACGTCGTCGTGGTCGCCGCCGGCGTCACCCCCCGCGACGAGCTGGCGCGCGCGGCGGGGCTGGCGATCGGACCGCGGGGCGGCGTCGTCGTCGACGAGTCGTGCCGGACGGCGGACCCGCACGTCTGGGCGGCCGGCGAGGTCGCGTGCCTCGACGGGCAGTGCTTCGGGCTCGTCGCGCCGGGCTACGCGATGGCCGAGGTGGTCGCCGACCGGCTGCTGGGCGGCGGCGCGGTGTTCCCCGGCGCCGACACCGCGACCAAGCTCAAGCTGGCCGGGGTCGACGTCGCCTCCTTCGGCGACACCCACGCGACGACGCCCGGGGCGCTGGAGGTCGTCTACTCCGACCCAGTCCGGGGGGCGTACGCCCGCCTCGTGCTCTCCGACGACGCCAGGACCCTCCTCGGCGGCGTCCTGGTCGGCGACGCGACGGCCTACGCGACCCTGCGCCCCCTCGTCGGCAGCGAGCTCGTGGGCGACCCGGCGGCGTACGTGCTCCCGGACGTGCCCGCCGACGCCCGGCCGAACCGGGAGCTGCCCGACGCGGCCGTCGTCTGCTCGTGCAACTCGGTCACGGCGGGGCGCGTGCGGGCCGCCGTCACCGAGGACGGGTGCACGGACGTCGCGGGGGCGAAGGCGTGCACGCGAGCCGGGACCAGCTGCGGGTCGTGCCTGCCCCTGGTCAAGTCGCTGGTGGGCGCCGAGCTCGCGCGGACGGGGGTCGTGCTCAGCACGGCACTCTGCGAGCACTTCGCCCTCTCGCGGCGGCAGCTGTTCGACGCGGTCCGGGTCACCGGCCTGCGGACGTTCAGCGAGATCGTCGCCAGGCACGGGGTCGGCCGGGGGTGCGACATCTGCCGGCCCGTCGTCGCGTCGATCCTCGCCTCCCTGCACCACGAGCACGTGCTCGACGGGGAGAACGCGACGCTCCAGGACACCAACGACCACGTCATGGCGAACCTCCAGAAGGACGGGTCGTACTCGGTCGTGCCGCGAATGCCCGGCGGGGAGGTGACGCCCGAGGGGCTCATCGCCGTCGGGCAGGTGGCCCAGGACTACGGGCTGTACACGAAGATCACCGGCGGCCAGCGGATCGACATGTTCGGGGCGCGCCTGGAGCAGCTGCCGGAGATCTGGCGGCGGCTCGTGGACGCCGGGTTCGAGTCCGGCCACGCCTATGGCAAGGCGGTCCGCACGGTGAAGTCGTGCGTGGGGGCGACGTGGTGCCGGTTCGGCGTCCAGGACGCGGTGGGGCTGGCCGTGGAGCTGGAGCTCCGGTACCGCGGGCTCCGCTCCCCCCACAAGATCAAGCTGGGCGTCTCCGGCTGCGCGCGGGAGTGCGCCGAGGCGCGCGCCAAGGACGTCGGCGTGATCGCGACGGACAAGGGCTGGAACGTCTACGTCGGGGGCAACGGCGGGTTCACGCCCCGGCACGCGCGCCTGCTCGCGGAGGACCTGGACACGGCGACCCTGATCCGGACCATCGACAGGTTCCTCATGTACTACGTGCGGACCGCCGACCGGCTCCAGCGGACAGCAGCCTGGGTGGAGGACGTCGAGGGCGGGCTCGATGGGGTGCGCGCCGTGGTGCTCGAGGACTCCCTGGGGATCGCCGCCGAGCTGGACGCCGCGATGGCCGAGCACGTGTCCAGCTACCGCGACGAGTGGCGCGCCACGCTGGACGACCCCGAGAAGCTGCGCCGGTTCGCCTCCTTCGTCAACGCGCCGGACACGCCCGACCCGTCGCTGGCGTACGTGCCCGAGCGCGGTCAGCGGCGCCCGGCGCGCCCCGACGAGGTGCCGGGGCCCACGCTCGTCGCCGGCCCGGTGCTCGAGGTGCGGGCGTGAGC
>JAEWQZ010000334.1 GCA_023460255.1 Actinomycetes bacterium | reverse complement strand
CTCGTCGGCGGTCCGGCCCGGGCGCTCGTCCACGACGGCGCGCTCCTCCAGCCCGCGCAGGACGGCACGGAACCGGTCGAGGACGGCGTCGCTCCACCGTCCCGCCACCACGTGCGCGTCGGCGCTGGCCCGCAGCTGGGCCGCCGTGCGCGTGTCGTCGACGAAGAGCTCGACGGACCCCCGCTCGGCGCGGCGCGCACGACGGACCGGTCCGGCGACGACGAGCGCGATCGTCACGCCCACGACGGCGAGGCCGCCGAGGACGAGGGCAGCGGTCCGCGCGTCGAGCCCACCGACGGCTGCCTGGGCATCCGCCCAGCGCTCGGCCAGCCAGCGCAGCAGCGCGTCCAGCAGGCTCTCGCGCTCGTGGTAGATCGGGTTGGCGAGCTCCTGCTCGGCCCAGGTCCGCGCCGTCTCCGCGTCCGGGTCGACGGGGACGTCGGCGAGCGGCCGGCCCGCGAGCAGTGCGGCGAGCGCGCTCACGTCAGGGGGTCCGTCCCTCGGCGGCGTCCTCGGCGGCCCTCGCGAGCACCACGTCGAGCCCCTCGCGGCGCATCCGCAGGTCGATGTAGAGGAGTGCCACGACGGCGGCGGTGAACGGGGTGGTGACGACCGTGGCGACCACCGTCGCGATGCCGTTGACGGCGAGTGATCCCGCCCCGAGGGGGTTCATGCCGGCGATCGTCGTGACGAGCGAGGCAGGCACCGTGACGATGCTCGCCACCACCGCGACGATGATGTTGGTGAGCAGGATGATCCCGAAGACCCGCCAGAACGAGCCCCGCGTCAGGGTCCAGCCGCGCTTGAAGCCGGCGATGACGCCCTGCTTCTCCAGCATGAGCGCCGGGGTGGTGAGCGCCGTACGCGCATACACCCACGCGAAGTACACCAGGAGGCCGAAGAACCCCAGGATGCCGAGGCCGACGGTCGCGCCGTCGGCGCCCGCGGTGGCCAGGGCGATGAGGATCACGACGTAGACCACCGCGGGCGCCGCGAGGACGAGGGTGATGAGGAGGGTCAGCCCGAGGAGCCGCCAGATCTGAGGCCGCGCCTCGCGCCACGCGTCGCCGATGCCCACCTGCTGGCCGATCACCGACCGGCTCACCGAGACGATGAGCAGGCCCGTGAGGATCGTCGTGGCCACGAACGTGAGCAGGGCCGACGCCGCCGTGCCGACGACCGCCCCGACGGCGTCGCCGGCAGTCATGTCGGGCGCCTCGGGGACGGCGGTGCTCGCCCAGTCGCCGACCCAGCCGAAGCTGTACCACTGCACGACGCTGCTCACGAGGACGCTGAGGGTGACGACGACGGCGCTCATGCCGAACATCACGCGCGGGTTGGCGCGGATGGCGCGGAACCCGCCGTCGTAGATCTCGCCCAGGCTGAGCGGGCGGAGCGGGACGATCCCGCGCTGCACCGGCAGCGGCACGTAGCCGGCCGGCCCGGGGGCTGGCGCGCCGTACTGGGGCTGGCCGTACTGCGGGGCGCCGTACTGGGGCTGGCCGTACTGCGGCGCGCCGTACTGCGGCGCGCCGTACTGGGGCTGCCCGTACTGGGGCTGCCCGTACTGGGCCGGGCCAGGCTGCGGCGTCGGCGGCTGCTGTGCGGCCGCGCCGCCGTACCCGGGGGCGCCACCCTCGAGCGGCCCCCACGACCAGCCGCCCTCGGCGGCGCCGTCGGCAGGACCCTGCTGCGGCTCGCTCACCGGTCTCCCCTCGCTGCACCTGCTCCGCCGGGCGCACGCCCCGGCGTCCCGCGCCCCGGCGGGCCGCGCCCATCGTGCCACGGACGGGGCCCCGGGCGCCGTCGTCCCGGGGCGTCCACCGCGAGGCGGTCGCGGGTCCCTTCCGCGGGGTGACACGATGGGGCGCATGAAGGGTCGGATCCTGGTGGTCGACGACGACGTCGCCCTCGCCGAGATGATCGGCATCGTCCTGAAGTCCGAGGGCTTCGAGCCCCTGTTCTGCGCGCACGGTGACGAGGCGCTCGAGGCGTTCCGCACCGGGCAGCCGGACCTCGTGCTCCTCGACCTCATGCTGCCCGGCAAGGACGGCACCGAGATCTGCCGCCTCATCCGGGCCGAGTCGGGTGTGCCCATCGTCATGCTCACCGCCAAGAGCGACACCGTCGACGTCGTGCTCGGCCTGGAGTCCGGCGCGGACGACTACATCTCCAAGCCGTTCAAGCCCAAGGAGCTCATCGCCCGCGTGCGCGCCCGCCTGCGCCGCACCGACGAGCCGAGCCCGGAGCACCTGACCATCGGCGACCTGGAGATCGACGTCACCGGCCACCGCGTCTCGCGCGACGGCAGCACGATCCCGCTCACCCCGCTGGAGTTCGACCTGCTCGTCGCGCTCGCCCGCAAGCCGTGGCAGGTCTTCACGCGCGAGGTCCTGCTCGAGCGCGTCTGGGGCTACCGGCACGCAGCGGACACGCGGCTGGTCAACGTCCACGTGCAGCGGTTGCGCTCGAAGATCGAGCACGACCCCGAGAACCCGGAGATCGTGGTGACCGTGCGCGGCGTCGGCTACAAGGCGGGCATCGGGTCGTCGTGAGCGCAGGGGTCGCCAGCTGGCCGGCCCGCGTGGCCCGGGCGGCCCGACGCGCGGGGCAGTGGGTCGTGCTCCTGGTGCGCGGCGTCGTCGGCAGGTGGCGCGGATCCCTGCAGATGCGTGTCGTCACCTCGGCCCTCGCCCTCGGCATCGCGGCGCTCAGCGCGCTCGGCTGGTTCCTCTCCGCCCGGGTCGCGGACGGCCTCTACGAGGACCGCCGTGACCAGCTGCTCGCCGACTCGGCCAGCTCGACGGAGCAGGCCCAGCGCCGCTTCACGGCATCGGCCCAGGGCCTCGCGGCCGGCCAGGACGTGGAGAGCCTCTTCCGTGAGGTGGTGGGGCAGCTCAAGGTGGGCGGCACCGGTGAGCGACGGGACGTCTTCCTCCTCGCGTCGCCGAACCAGCCCTCGCGGACCCTCGCGAACCCGCAGGTGACGGCGAGGGAGCGGGTCTTCCTCATCGACGAGGCGCTCCGGGAGCAGGTGCGCGAGTCCGAGGTCCAGCTCTACATGCCCGTCGGCATCCCGGTGGAGGGCAAGCCGCTCGCGCCGGGGATCGTCGTGGGATCCACCGTGACCGTGCCGACGGTCGGCAGCTACGAGCTGTACTACCTCTACGACCTCTCGGACGAGCAGCAGACGCTGGAGTTCCTCCAGCGCGTCCTCCTCCTCGGAGCCGTGGCGCTCGTCGCGCTGCTGGGCATCCTCACCTGGATGGTCACGCGGACGGCGGTCCAGCCGGTCCGGTCCGCGGCGCGGGTCGCCGAGCGCCTCGCCGACGGGCTGCTGTCGGAGCGGATGACGGTCCGCGGCGTCGACGAGATGGCCACCCTGGCGCAGTCGTTCAACGAGATGGCCGAGAGCCTCCAGCTCCAGATCCACCGGATGGAGGACCTGTCGCGGCTCCAGCGCCGCTTCGTCTCCGACGTCTCCCACGAGCTGAAGACCCCGTTGACGACGATCCGGATCGCCGCGGAGGTCCTGCACGCCTCCCGTGACCAGCTGGACCCGGCGGCGGCGCGGTCGGCCGAGCTGCTCACCGCCCAGCTCGACAGGTTCGAGGCGCTGCTCGCCGACCTGCTCGAGATGAGCCGGTTCGACGCCGGGGCCGCGATGCTCGACGCCGAGCGGCGCGACGTGCGCGACGTCGTCGTGACCGCCGTCGACCAGGCGACGGCCCTGGCGGCGCGCAAGGGCGTCTGGCTGGCCGTGGAGCTGCCCGAGAAGCGCGTGGTGGCCGACATCGACCCGCGGCGCATCGAGCGCATCCTGCGCAACCTGCTCGTCAACGCCCTGGAGCACGCGGAGGGCAACCCCGTCGAGATCCGGCTGGCCGCCGACAAGGCCGCGCTGGCCGTCCGGGTCCGCGACCACGGGATCGGGATGACCCCGGAGGAGGCGGAGCACGTCTTCGACAGGTTCTGGCGCGCGGACCCCGCGCGGGCCCGGACCACCGGCGGGACGGGCCTCGGCCTGGCCATCTCGCTGGAGGACGCACACCTGCACGGGGGCCGGCTCGAGGTCTGGGCACGCCCGGGTCAGGGTGCCTCCTTCCTGCTCACGCTGCCGCGCCGGGCGGGGATCGCGCTCGAGGGCTCCCCGCTCCCGCTGGTCCCCGAGGAGACCCCGCCGCCGCAGCCCACCGTCGACGAGGACGGGCGCGCCGGGGCCGATCCCGCGGCGCTGCCCGACCTCGACAGGCTGGAGGCCTGATGAGTCCCCGCACCCGCAGGCTGCGCGCGAGCGCGGCCCTGCTCGCCGCCGCCGCGCTGGCGGGGTGTGTGAGCATCCCGACGTCGGGTCCGATCGGTGAGGGCAGCCCGGCTCCCGTCGAGCTCGAGGCGCTGATCCCGCTGCCGCTCGGGCCGCTGGAGAACGCCGACGAGGAGGAGATCGTCGCCGGCTTCCTGCGTGCGGCGCAGGCCGGTGTGTTCCAGGACTACAGCACGGCGCGACAGTTCCTCGCCCCGGGCGCGAACTGGGACCCGCGCGCGGTGACGATGGTGGCGAGCGAGGACCCCACGGTCGTCCGCACCGCCGAGGGCTCCGTCGAGGTCGAGGTGTCCGTGGCGGCGACGGTCGACGCCACGGGGGCCTACAAGGGCCAGGCGCCCGCCGCGGAGCCCGTGGAGATGCCCTTCGAGCTCGTGCGGCTCGCCGGGCAGTGGCGGATCGCGAGCCTGCCGGACGGCGTCGTGTTCCGTGAGTCGGCGTTCACCAACGCCTACACCCCGGTCCCCGTGTACTTCGCCGCGCCCGAGCCGGAGGGCGCACCTGTCCTGGGTGTGCCCGACGTGCGGTGGCTGCCCACCACGAACCGGAGCCTGCTCCTGCTGCGCGTGGTGCAGGCGCTGTTCGGCGGGCCGTCCCCGTGGCTGCGGGACGCCGTCGTGACCGCCGTGCCCAACCTCGCCGAGGCGGTGGAGGACGTGACAGGACCCGACGCCGCGGGGGTCGTCACCGTCGCCCTGTCCTCGGACGTCAACACCGTCGAGCTGCCCGAGGGGGCCCGGGAGCTGCTCCAGGCCCAGCTCGAGGCGACCCTGATGTCGTCGAACCTGCGGGGCATCGTGGTGGCGGGCGTCACCGTCACGGCCGACGGTGTGCCGTGGGAGCCCGCGCGCGGCCGCGCTGAGCCGCTCGTGCTGGAGGTCGTGCCTCCGGGCGGGCCGTTCGTCCTCGCCGGGGACGCCGTCGCCGAGGCTCGCGGGCGCGAGGCGCCGGAGCCGGTGCCGGGGCTGCCGTCGCTGGCCGGGCTGGCGGCCCACCACCCCGCGATGAGCGTGGACGGCGAGGTCTGGGTGGTGCTGGACGGCCCGCAACGCCTCGTGCTGCTGCCCGTCGAGGGCGCCGAGCCGCAGACGCTGTACACGGGCACGGGCGTTCTGCTCTCCCCGTCGGTCGACCGGCACGACTGGATCTGGACGGGCGAGCGCAGCTCGGCGGGCGTGCTCGTCGCCGTCTCGCCCCAGGGCGATCGGGTCGACGTCCCCGCCCCCTGGCTCGCGGGTCGCGAGATCACCTCGATGCGGGTCTCCCGGGACGGGACGCGGATCGCCATCGCGTCCGTCGGGCCGGACCTCGCCACGACCGTCGAGGTGGCCTCGATCATCCGCAACGGCACGCAGCCGCAGCTGCTCAGCGGCGAGCAGCCCCACCAGGTGGGGGCCGTCCTCACCCAGGTCGTCGAGCTCGCCTGGCTCGACTCGACGACGCTCGTCGTGCTGGGCGCGACGGGTGGCTCGGAGCAGCCGGGGGTGTACGAGGTGCCCATCGGCGGGCCGGGGCGGCTGCTGCAGGGTGCGACCGAGGGTGCACGCGGGATCGCCGCGGGGCGCGCGGACGAGACGGTGTACGTGGTGGACGACGACGGGGTGCTCCGCCAGCTGCGCAACAGCAGCTGGCTCCAGGTCGCCGTGGACGTCCGCGACCCGGTGTTCCCCGGCTGAGCGTTCCCCGGCTGAGCGTTCCCCGGCTGAGCGTTCCCGGTCTGAGTGTTCCCGGTCGTCGCGGGCGGCTGACGCCCACCGCCACCGCGGGGGCGTGACGCGCGGCTGTGGACGACGGTCCCGCGCGGCGCCGCGCGGGCACGCTGGCCCGGTGACCGGTGCGACGGGGACTGGCCTCCACGGGGCGACCCACGGCGCGGTGACCGACGGGTCGGCGACCGGCGTGCTGGGCGGTGCGC
>JAEWQZ010000333.1 GCA_023460255.1 Actinomycetes bacterium | reverse complement strand
GGCACCGGCAGCACCGCCTGCGGGACGAGCGCGAGCCGGATGACGAGCGTGACGGCGGACAGCACGAGGAAGTGCGCGAAGACGGGCAGCCCCGCCCACGAGGCGAGCGCCCCGAGCAGTGAGCCGGTCATGCTGCCGATGGAGAAGGCGGCGTGGAACTGCGGCACCACCGACCGGCCCATGCCGCGCTCGATGATCACCGTCTCGAGGTTCATCGGCACGTTCGACAGGGCGTACGACGAGCTCGAGACGAGGATGCCGACGACGAGCACCGGGACGCTGCCGATCGTCGGCCCGAGGCCGACCAGGACGTTCGCGGCGGAGAACATGACTGCCGCCACGACGAGCGCACGCCGGCTCCCCCAGCGGTTGGTCAGGGCCCCGGCCGCGAGCACCATCGCGAGGGACCCGACGGAGCCGACGACGAGCACCGAGCCGAGCTCGCCCGAGGAGAGGTCGAGCAGCGCGGTGATGGACGGCAGGCGGGACAGCCAGGTCGCGACGGCGATGCCGGTGAGGAAGTAGAGCGCCAGCAGCGTCCGCCGGGCGTGCAGGACCTCGGCGGCCGGGGTCGCCGGCGTGCGCGTGGGGGTGGGGGCGGGGCTCTGGGCGGGTGACGCAGGCATGGTGAGCTGGCTCGTTCGTGTCGTGTGGCGGTGAGCCGGGCAGCCCGCCGGACTTGACCCTCGCGTTACCGCGTCATGGGATCTTCTCGAATCGATTCGAGCCCGGTGGTTCCAGTGTGCCGATAGGCTGCGTCAGGAGTCAATCGGGATAGCTGTCCGGAGCACCTCGAGGCAGGGTGATATGTCGCACGGTCGTCCGACCCTGGCGGACGTGGCGAGCGCCGCGGGCGTCTCCGTCTCGACGGCGTCGCTCGCCTTCTCCGGCGCCGGGCCCATCGCCCCCGACACCCGCGAGCGCGTGCACGCCGCGGCCGCCGACCTCGGCTACGCGGGCCCCAACCCCCTCGGCCGCTCGCTGCGCAGCGGTCGCTCCGGCATCGTCGCCGTGGTCATCGGCGACCAGCTGCGGCGCAGCTTCCGCGACCCCGTCTCCGTGCAGGTGCTCGACGGCCTCGTCAGCAGGCTCGGACCGCTCGGCCTCGGCGTCCTGCTGGTCCCCGCGCACACCACCGACGAGGGCCTCGCCGAGCTCGACCCGCTGCTCGCCGCCGCGCCCATGGACGCCGCCGTGCTCATCTGGGGCGCACGCCCCGACGACGGGGTCCTCGCCGCGCTGCGTCGGCGCGGGGTCCCCGTCGTCATCGGCGAGGGCCCGGACCTGGAGGGAGCGGCCGTCGTCGGCGTGGAGGACCGCCTCGGCACCGCGCAGCTCGCCCGGCACCTGCTCGACCAGGGGCACACCCGCGTCGGTGTCGTCACCCTGCCGCTCTGCCACCCGCGCCAGACGGGCGTGCCCACGCCCGAGCGCCTCGCGCGGCTCGACTGGGCGCCGGCGCGGCACCGGCTCCAGGGCCTGGCCGACGCCGACCTCACCCCCGTCATGACCGTCGAGACGGCCGGCTCGCTGGTCGAGGAGGGGCAGACCGCCGGCCGCCTGCTGCTCGACGTCGACGACCCCCCGACGGCCGTCATCGCGCAGTCGGACCTCCTCGCCGCGGGCGTCCTGCTCGCAGCGCGCGAGCTCGGCATGCGCGTGCCCGAGGACGTCTCGGTCGCCGGCTTCGACGGGCTGGACCTGCCGTGGCTGGCCCCCGACGTCCTGACCACCGTCGCGCAGCCGCTCGGCGCGAAGGGCGAGGCCATGGGGCACGCCGTCGAGCAGGTCCTCGCCGGGGAGACCCCGGCGCCGGTGCGGATGCCCGTCGAGCTGCGGATCGGCACGACGACGGGCGCCCCGCGCGCCTGAGCCACCCGCACCCCGGGCGCCTGAGCCACCCGCACCCCGGGCGGCGGACCGCGTCAGAGGCGGACCAGGACCTGCGCCTTCGCGAGCACCCGCGTGCCTTCCACGGTCACCGTGAGGTCGACGCGGGCCGTCCCGGCGTCGGCGTCCACGGCACCCACGGTGCCCTCCACCTCGACCGTCGCGGCACCCGGGTCGGGCACCGGGACCGGGCGGGCGAAGCGCACGCCGTAGTCGACGACCGCGCCCGGGTCGCCGACCCAGTCGGTGACGACCTGCACGGCCTGGCCCATGGTGAACATGCCGTGGGCGATGACGCCCGGCAGGCCGACCTCGCGGGCGAAGCGGTCGTTCCAGTGGATGGGGTTTCGGTCGCCGCTCGCGCCCGCGTAGTGCACGAGGTGCGCACGGGTCACCGCGATGCTGCGGGTGCCGATCGACTGCCCGACGGTCAGGTCCGCGAGCACGGGCCGGGCCGGCGTCGGGGCGGTCACGCGTCGGCCCCCCGCACCGCGAGGGTCGAGACAACCGTCGCCACCGGGGCTCCGTCGGCACCGGCGATCTCGCAGCGCGTCGTCACGAACGACAGGCCGGCCCGCTCGGTGATCGAGTCCACGTGCAGGACCGTGACGAGCTCGTCCCCGGCGTGGATGGGCCGGTGGTGCGTGAAGCGCTCGTCCGCGTGGACGACGCGAGAGAAGTCGATCCCGGCCGCCGGGTCCTCGATCAGCTGGGCCTCGGCGCGCTGGGCGACGACCACCGCGAACGTGGGCGCCGCGACGACGTCGGGGTGGCCGAGCGCGCGCGCGGCATCGACGTCGTGGTGGGCCGGGTGCGTCGCACCGACGGCCGTCGAGAAGTCGCGCAGGTGCTCACGCCCGACCGCGTAGGGCGCGGTGGGCGGGTACGTGCGGCCCGCGTAGGCGAGGTCGACCCCCATGCCCGAGGGTCAGCGGGTCTCGCGGTGCGCGGTGTGCTTGCCGCAACGCGGGCAGAACTTCTTCAGTTCCAGCCGGTCGGGGTCGTTGCGGCGGTTCTTCTTGGTGATGTAGTTCCGCTCCTTGCAGTCCACGCAGGCGAGCGTGATCTTCGGGCGGACGTCCTGGGTCTTGCTGGCCACTTCTGTGCCACCTCTCGCGCGCTGGGCGCACTGCTGTGCCGAATCGTCTGCGCGCGCCGGGCGGCGCGCCACCGTCTGGTAGCGGGGGCGGGATTCGAACCCGCGACACCACGATTATGAGCCGTGTGCTCTAACCACCTGAGCTACCCCGCCATCTCCGGCCCCGGACCGACGCGGACGCCGGACCAGGCACCAGGAGAGCCCCGAAAGGGAATCGAACCCTTGACCTTCTCCTTACCATGGAGACGCTCTGCCGACTGAGCTATCGGGGCGGCCGTGCCAGGGTACACGGGGCGCCTCACGGCCGCGAAATCCTTCCGGGCCGGATTCTGCGGGCCCGCCGGCGCCGACGACGACTCGCCCTGTGCTGTGGCGCCCGGCCGGGGCCGGACGTGGATGACGGCGCCGCCCGGGTGCGTCGACCGGCGGGCGGCGCCGTCGTCAGGAGGGGCTCCCGCCGCCTCGCACCAGTGCGACCGGCAGCCGGAGGGCCGTTGCGCTCATCGACAACCTAGGCACCGGGTGGGAGCGGTGCCCAGGGGCGAAGGTCCCGTCCGTGGACGACGAAGCGCCCCGCCCGGCGGACCGGACGGGGCGCTTACGGTGGCAGGTGAGGGATTCGAACCCCCGTAGCTCTCGCAGCTGATTTACAGTCAGCCCCCTTTGGCCGCTCGGGTAACCTGCCGTGGTCGCGTGCGATGGAAGGATACCAACCCGCGGGGCGCCTCTCGTACGCGTCCGTGGCGCGGCCACCGGGCCGGCCCGGGCGTCGCGCCCGTCAACCACCGCTGGAGGACAGATGGCCGGGGACTCGTCGTTCGACGTCGTGAGCAAGGTCGACAGGCAGGAGGTCGACAACGCGCTCAACCAGGCGGCGAAGGAGATCGCCCAGCGCTACGACTTCAAGGGAGTCGGCGCGAGCATCGCGTGGAGCGGGGAGTCGCTCGTCGTGATGGTCGCGAACTCCCCGGAGCGCGCCAAGGCCGTGCTGGACGTCTTCGAGACCAAGCTCGTCAAGCGCGGCATCTCGCTGAAGGCGCTGGAGGTGGGCGAGCCCAAGCAGTCCGGCAAGGAGTACCGGCTCGAGGCCGCCATCCAGCAGGGCCTGTCCAGCGAGAACGCGAAGAAGATCGCCAAGATCGTCCGCGACGAGGGCCCCAAGGGCGTCAAGACGCAGATCACCGGCGACGAGCTGCGGGTGTCCGCGAAGTCGCGCGACGACCTCCAGTCGGTCATCCGCCTGCTCAAGGACGCCGACCTGGACGTCGCGCTCCAGTTCGTCAACTACCGGTGACGGAGGCGCGCCGCACGGTCGTGGTGCGGCCGCGCCGACCGGCCGACGTCCCCGCGCTGGCGGGCCTGCTCCTGCGCGACCGGCCGCGGACGGGCTACCCCTTCCTGCCGCCGGGGGACGCCGTCGCCTGGGTGACGGGACGGGCCGACCTCGCCGCCTTCGCCGCCGTGGACCCCGCGGGCGAGCTCATCGGGCACGTGAGCGTCCAGGCCGCCGCCGAGGTCGACCACGGCACCGGGCCTGTGCTCCAGGACGCGTGGTCGCAGGCGCACGGCCGGCCCCCGGAGGAGTGCGCCGTCGTCTCGCGGCTCTTCGTGTCCGCCGACCACCAGCGGACGGGCGTGGGCGCCCGCCTGCTCGAGCGGGCCGTCGGCTGGATCGATGGCCGCGGCCTGGCGCCCTGCCTCGACGTGCTCCCCGTGCCCGACGACGGCCCCCTGCGCCGGTACGAGAGGCTCGGCTGGGTGCGCGCCGCCGAGCTCTGGGCGCACTGGCACCGGCCGGGGTGGCCGCCGCTCGTCGCCCTCGTCCTGCCCGACGAGAGGCGGGTCGCTCAGTAGCGGGTGACGCCGCCCTGCTGGTCAGCCATCTGCTGCAGCCGCCGGATCCGCTCGGTCATCGGCGGGTGGGTCGCGAACAGCGACGACATCCCACCGGCACGGAACGGGTTGGCGATCATCAGGTGCGAGACGTCGAC
>JAEWQZ010000332.1 GCA_023460255.1 Actinomycetes bacterium | reverse complement strand
GCACCGGGCGGGGCGGGTCACGGGCCCGACAGTGGCGGCCGCCGTGGCGGCGGCCCTCGCGCCGGACGACGCGCTCGTGGTCGGTGCGAGCAGCCCCGCCCGCGACCTCGACCTCGTCGCGACCTGGGACGCCCCGCCGCTGGTCGTGTCGAACCGCGGCCTGTCGGGCATCGACGGGACCCTGTCCACCGCGTCCGGCCTGGCCCTCGGGCTGGGGCGGCCGGTGACCGCGTACGTCGGGGACCTGACGTTCCTGCACGACGTCGGCGGACTGCTCGCCGGGCCCCTCGAGCGGCGCCCGCCGCTGCGCGTGGTCGTCGCCAACGACGACGGCGGCTCGGTGTTCGCGACCCTGGAGCACGGGGCGCCCGAGCACGCGGCCGCGTTCGAGCGGGTCTTCGGCACGCCGCACGGGGCCGACCTGGGCGCGCTGTGCGCCGGGTTCGGGGTGCGGCACGTGCGGGTGGACGACGCCGCGGCGCTCGGCGGGGTGCTCGGCGAGCCGGTCGAGGGATCGGTCGTCGTGGAGGTCGGCGTGGACCGTGCGGGGCGGCGGGGGCTGCACGAGCGGCTGGCCGAGGCCGCGGCCGGCGCCGTCGGGGCCGCCCAGGCCTGATCGCGCGGCGTCGAACGCCCGCGAGGCCCGGCTGCTCTCCGCAAGCGACGGTGCTTGTGACGCACGTGACGGGTGTGACGCACGGGACGTCGCACCCGCAACACCAGTCACTCCTGTCACAAGCACCGTGGCTCGCGATCGGGTCGCCGGTCGCAGGGTGGCGCGGCAGTCTCAGCCGGCGCACAGGGAGCGCACAGCGGTGGGCCAGCGCCGGCGCGTGTGATCTCCGTGAGGAGGTCCGACATGAGCACCCACGACCAGGGGCCGTCGCAGGTCCCCGCCGCACCGGTCCCCGCCACGCCGTCCACTGCCGCACCGGTCCCTGCCGCGCCGTTCGCTGCCGCGCCGCCGCCCCCGCCTGCCCCGTCCCTGTCCCCGCCGCAGCCGCCGTCCCAGCCACCGTCCTCGTCCCCGTCCTCGTCCCCGCGTCGTCCGACGCCGTGGCTCGCCCTCACCGCGACGGCCCTCGTGTCCGCGCTGGTGGCGGGTGGTGCGACGGCGGCAGCGTTCGTCGCGCTGGACGCGCGGGGCGACGCCGGCAGCGGCACGTCGCAGGACCTGTCGGGTCAGGACTCACCTGACGCGGGCGACGCGGGCGACGCCGGCGACGCGGGCAAGGAGGAGGCGCCGGTCACCGTCACCCGCGGCTCGGCACCGGACTGGGAGGCCGTCGCGGACGCCGTGCGGGAGTCCGTCGTCGCGATCGCCGTGCGCGGCCCGGGCGGGGGCGGCGAGGGCTCGGGGGTCGTGGTCGACGACGAGGGCCGGATCATCACCAACCACCACGTCGTCGACGGCGCCCGGGAGATCACCGTCACGCTCGTCGACGGGCGTCTGTACGAGGCGGAGGTGGTCGGCACGGACCCGACCACCGATGTCGCCGTCGTCGCCCTCGTGGACCCGCCGGGCGACCTGGTGCCGGCCACGCTCGGGGACTCCGACGGCGTCGTCGTCGGCGAGCCGGTGATGGCCGTCGGCAACCCGCTGGGACTGGCCAGCACCGCGACCACCGGCATCGTGTCGGCCGTCGACCGGCCGGTCTCCACGGGCGTGCCCGGCGCGGGCGAGCTCGTCGTGACCAACGCGATCCAGGTGGACGCGGCGATCAACCCCGGCAACTCCGGGGGGCCGCTGTTCGACGCGTCGGGCCGGGTGATCGGCGTGAACTCGTCGATCCTGACGACCTCGCAGTCGAGCGGGTCCATCGGCCTGGGCTTCGCGATCCCTGCGAACCTCGCGCAGCGGGTGGCCGAGGAGCTCGTCGCCGACGGCTCGGCCGACCACGCGTTCCTCGGCGTCCGGATGAGCGACGGGACGGCCACCGCCGACCGCACCACGCGGGTGGGCGCGACCATCGAGGAGGTCGTCGCGGACGCACCCGCCGCCGAGGCGGGGCTGCGCCGCGGCGACGTCGTGGTGGCGATCGACGGCGAGGCGGTCAGCGGCGCGGAGTCGCTGACGGCACAGGTCCGCGAGCGCGGCGCCGGGGACGAGGCCACGCTCACCGTGGTGCGGGACGGGGAGGTGCTGGAGGTGGTCGTCACGCTCGCCTCGCGTGACGGGGCCGTGTCGGTCCCGTCGTCGCGCGGCTGACCGGCCGGTGCGGCGCGGCCGGCGCAGGGGACGTCAGCGCAGGGGAGGTCGCCGCGTCCGGCGCGGGCCGGCGAGGGCCTGACGCATCGGCTCGAGCTTGGCCTCCGACTCCGCCAGCTCCGCGGCGGGGTCGGAGGCCGCGACGATGCCGCAGCCGGCGAACAGGCGCAGGTGGTGCGGGTCGTCCGGGTCGAGCTCGCCCGAGCGCAGCGCGAGCGCCCACTCCCCGTCGCCGTCGGCGCCGATCCAGCCGACCGGGCCGGCGTAGCGGCCCCGGTCCATGCCCTCGAGCTCGGCGATGAGCTCGCACGCGGCCGCCGTCGGCGTCCCGGCCACCGCGGCGGTCGGGTGCAGCGCGTCGGCGAGCGCCAGGCTCGACGGCCCGCGGCCGTCCGCCGCGAGGACGCCCGTCACGTCGGTGGCCAGGTGCAGCACGTTGGGCAGGTGCAGGACGAACGGCGTCTCCGGCACGTTCGTCGACGAGCAGAACGGGGCGAGCGCCTCCGACAGCGAGGTCACCGCGTACTCGTGCTCCTCGAGGTCCTTGGAGGAGTGCGCGAGGAGCGCCGCGTGGGCGAGGTCCGCGTCGTCGTCCCCGGTTCGGCGGATCGTGCCCGCGAGGACCCGTGAGGTGACCAGGCCCTTCTCGCTGCGCACCAGCAGCTCGGGGGTCGCCCCCAGCAGGCCGTCGACGGCGAAGGTCCAGCACGCCTGGTAGTCCGCGGCGAGGTGACGCAGCACCCAGCGGGGGTCGCAGGGGTCGGCCGTGCGCGCGTGCACCTCGCGGGCGAGGACGACCTTCTCGAGGCCGCCCGAGCGGATCCGCCCGACGGCGCGGCCGACGGCCTCCTGCCACGCGTCGGGGCCGAGGGCGCCGTCGTCGTAGGTGATGGTGCCCGGCCCGGCGGGCGCCGGGTGCGCGACGGGTGTGACGGGTGCGGCGACGGCGCCGAGCTCCATGGTCGTGACCCAGGCG
>JAEWQZ010000331.1 GCA_023460255.1 Actinomycetes bacterium | reverse complement strand
ACGTCGGCCACGCGGTGCGCCGCGTCGTGCACCGGGATCTGCTCGGCGACAGGCCGGCCGTCCTCGCGCAGCGCGACGCCCAGCGCCTCGGCGTCGGCGGCGCGACGCAGCCGCACCTCGACGTTGCCCTCCGCAAGCCCCCGGCCGACGACGACGAGCACCGGCGCCCCCAGCAGCTCGGCGTCGGCGAACTTCACGCCCGGGGACACCCGGGGGCGGTCGTCGTAGAGCACCTCGACGCCGGCGCCGTGCAGGTCGGCGGCGAGCTCGGCGGCAGCCTGGAAGACCGCGTCGTCCTTGCCGGTGGCGACCAGGTGCACGTGCGCGGGCGCGACGGGCGCCGGCCAGGCGAGGCCCGCGTCGTCGTGGTTCGCCTCGGCGAGCGCGGCGACGGCCCGGGACACCCCGATGCCGTAGGAGCCCATGGTCACGGTCACGGCCTTGCCGTTCTCGTCGAGCACCTTCAGCCCGAGCGCCTCGGAGTACTTGCGGCCGAGGGCGAAGATGTGGCCCATCTCGATGCCGCGCGCGAGCTCCAGCGGCCCCGAGCCGTCGGGGGCGGGGTCGCCCGCACGCACCTCGGCGGCCTCGATCGTGCCGTCGCCGGTGAAGTCGCGGCCGGCGACGAGGTCGAACACATGCCGCCCCTCGACGTTCGCCCCGGTGACCCACCGGGTGCCGGGCACGACGCGCGGATCGAGCAGGTAGCGCACGGCGTCCTCGCGGCCGGTGTTCGCCACGCCGACGGCGGCCGGGCCGAGGTAGCCCCTGACCAGCTCGGGGTGCGCGGCGAAGTCGGCGTCGACGGCGGGCGCCACCTCCGCCGGTGCCAGGGCCGCCTCGAGTCGCTTGACGTCCACCTCGCGGTCGCCGGGCACGCCGACGACGACGAGCTCCCGCTCGCCGTCCGGGTGCGTGAGGGCGAGGACGACGTTCTTGAGGGTGTCCGCGGCCGTCCACGGCCGGTCCGGCCGGGGGTACCGCTCGTTGGCGAGTGCGACGAGGGACTCGATGGTCGGCGTGTCGGGCGTGTCCTCGACGTGGGCGGCGGGCACGTCGTCGTACGGCAGGGGGTCGGGCACGGGCGTGGTGACGGCCTCCACGTTGGCCGCGTAGCCGCCCGGGGAGCGTACGAAGGTGTCCTCGCCGATCGGCGTCGGGGTGAGGAACTCCTCGCTGCGCGAGCCGCCCATCGCGCCCGACATCGCCGCGACGATCACGTGCTCCAGCCCCAGGCGCGTGAAGATCCGCTGGTAGGCCTCGCGCTGGCGCTGGTAGGACGCGTCCAGGCCCGCGTCGTCGACGTCGAAGGAGTAGGCGTCCTTCATGACGAACTCGCGGCCGCGCAGCAGACCGGCGCGGGGCCGGGCCTCGTCGCGGTACTTCGTCTGGATCTGGTACAGCGCGAGCGGCAGGTCCTTGTAGCTGGAGTACAGGTCCTTGACGAGGAGCGTGAACATCTCCTCGTGCGTGGGGGCCAGGAGGTAGTCGGCCTCCTTGCGGTCACGCAGCCGGAACAGGTTCGGCCCGTACTCCGTCCACCGGTTGGTGGCCTCGTAGGGTTCGCGCGGCAGGAGCGCGGGGAAGTGCACCTCCTGCGCACCGATCCGCTCCATCTCCTCGCGGACGACCCGCTCGACCTTGCCCAGCACCCGGAGGCCGAGCGGCAGCCACGTGTAGATGCCCGGCGCCGCGCGCCGGATGTAGCCGGCACGGACCAGCAGCTTGTGGCTGGGGACCTCGGCGTCGGCCGGGTCCTCCCGGAGCGTGCGCACGAACAGGGTCGACATCCGCAGGAGCATGGGCGTCAGTGTAGTGGCGGGCCGGGAACGCTCCGGCGCGTACGGCCGCCCGGTGCACGGGGCTGTCGGCGCGTCGGGCCGGGCGGGCACCATGGGACGGTGCCCGAGCTGCCCGAGGTCGAGTCCCTGGCCCGCTTCCTGGCCGAGCGCACCGTCGGCCGCTCGCTCTCGTCGGTGGCGGTGGCGACGATCAGCGCCCTGAAGACGTTCGCGCCCGCCCCGTCGGACCTCGTCGGGCGGCCGGTGCTCGGCGTGACGCGGCACGGCAAGTGGCTGGACCTGTCCACCGACGGCCCGCATCTGGTGTGGCACCTGGCCCGCGCGGGCTGGCTGCGCTGGTACGACGCCGTGCCGGGAACGCCGGTGCGGCCGGGCAGGTCCCCGCTCGCGCTGCGCGTGGTGCTCGACGACGGGTCGGGCTTCGACCTCACCGAGCAGGGCACGCGCAAGCGGCTCGCGGTGCACGTGGTGGCGGACGCGCGGGAGGTGCCGCTGATCGCGTCCCTCGGGGTGGAGCCGCTCGGTGAGGAGTTCACGGTGGAGCGGCTGACCGAGCTCGCCCGCGCCCGCAACCAGCAGGTCAAGGGCCTGCTGCGCGACCAGGGCGTCGTCGCAGGGATCGGGAACGCCTACTCCGACGAGATCCTGCACGCGGCCCGGATGAGCCCCTTCGCGCTGACGCGGTCGCTGTCGGACGACGACCTCGCGCGCCTGCACGCGACGACCCGCGACGTGCTGACGGAGGCGCTCGACGCCGCGGCGGGGCGCCCCGCCGCGGAGCTCAAGGACGCCAAGCGCCGCGGCATGCGCGTGCACGGGCGGGCCGGCGAGACGTGCCCGGTGTGCGGCGACGTCGTGCGGGAGGTCTCGTTCGCCGACTCCGCGCTCCAGTACTGCGCGACGTGCCAGACCGGCGGGAAGCCACTGGCCGACCGGCGGATGTCGCGGCTGCTGCGCTGACGGCTCCTGATGTGACGCCTGCGCACCCCGCACCGCCGGTCCCCCGCACCCCCACCACCGCGCCCCCGCCACCACGCCCCTTGCTCGCTTTCGTACAACCGCACAGGTTCGGGCATCCGTTGTTCGGAGGCTGCACGGTTGCTCGCGTGCAGCGGCCGCTCCAGCGCGACGTCCACGCCATCGGCGGATCGGCTCGCGTCCACAGCCGCCACGGTCCCGACGCGCCGCGGCTCCATCGCTCGCGGGAGCCTCGCGCCATGCCCTCCAGCGGCGCTCCGACGGCCCTCCTCGACCGTCTCGCCTCCCTCGCCGCTGCGCGCGGTGGCATCCTGGCCCGGCGCGACCTCGAGAGCTGCGGGTTCAGCGCCAACGAGATCCGTGGACTGGTGCGCTCCGGGGCACTCGACCACCTTCACCGCGACGCCTACCGCGTGCCGGCGCCCGACGACGGGCCGTGGAGCCGCTACCCCGCTGCGGTTCGCGCCGCCACGCGGTCGGATCCGACGCGGCTGCTCACCGGGCCCGCCGCTCTCACCATCCATGGACTGCCGACCTTCGGCCCGCAGATGGCGATCCACGGTGGGCTCGATGCACGCGGCGGGTCGTCCCGGCGTAGCCTCATCTCCACCGTCGCGATGCCGCCGTCGGAGCAGCGGGCCGTCGTCGAAGGCGTGCGCGTGGCGTCGCCGGCTCGCGCCGTGCTCGACACCGCACGTCTGACCACCGTGGTGGCCGGGGTCATGGCGGCCGATGCCGCCCTCCGACGGGGCCTCACCACGCCGGAGGAGCTCGGCGCGGTGCTGGCGACGATGCGCGGACTGGGCGGCGTCGCCCGGGCACGTGTGTGCTGCGAGCTCGCCGACGCCCGGTCCGAGAGTCCGGGCGAGTCCTGGAGCGCCGTCGTCATGCACGAGCACGGCATCCCGCGCCCGGAGCGGCAGCACGACTTCTACGACGCCCGGGGCTTCATCGGGCGCGGGGACTTCTGGTGGCCCGAAGCGCGCGTCGTCGGGGAGTTCGATGGGCGCATGAAGTACGGCCGGGGGAACCCCTCGGGCCGCCCCCCAGAGGATGTGCTGTGGGACGAGAAGGTGCGCGAGGACCGCCTGCGCGCGACGGGACCCACCGTCGTCCGGTGGACGACGACGGACCTGCGTCGCCCTGCTTCATGGATCGGGATGCTGCGGGCACGGCTGTCGGAAGGCCATGAACGTCCGCGCATCTGACGAACAACAGTGGTTCGACTCCGGACGGTTGCTCGCGGCTGGGCCGGGGTCAGAACAGGACCGTCGCGTACGTCCCGACCTGGCGGAACCCGACCCGGCGGTAGCAGGCCATCGCCGGAGCGTTGTACGCGTTCACGTACAGCGAGACGAGGGGGGCGACGCGGCCCAGGGTCAGTGCGACCACCGCCGCCATCCCGTGCTCGGAGATCCGCCGTCCACGCAGGCGTGGCGTCACCCAGACCCCCTGCACCTGCGCGACCTGCGCGCTCACCGCGCCGAGGTCCGCCTTGAACACCACCTCGCCGCCTCCGGGCCCGTCGTCGGTCCGCACGAAGGTGCGGCCCTCGTCGAGGAGGGTGCGGACGCGCGCCTCGTACGCCCCCGGGCTGCCGGACAGCGGCGAGTACCCGACCTCCTCGACGAACATGCTCACCGAGGCCGGCAGCAGCAGCGGCAGCTCGTCGGGCCGGGCGAGACGGACCTCCGGGTCGGCGGGCACCAGGGGCTCGTGGTCGATGACCATCGACGGCTGGTCCGCCCGCACGTCCCGCGCGGGCCCCCATGCGCTCTCGAGGCGCGCCCACAGCCCGAGCACGGCACGCGACTCCCCCACGATCGACGAGCACCGCCGGCCCTGTCGCCGCGCGGCGTCGGCGAACACGTCCAGCGCCTCGGTGTCGTCCGGGTCGCACACCGGGACGAGGTTCGCGCCGGCCCAGCACACGGCGTCCAGGGCGCCGTCGCGGCTCATCCCCCAGATGTTCGCCCCGGCACGGTCCGCGCCCGCGGCGAGCGCCGCCTCGATCCGGGTCGCGGCCAGCACTGAGGCGACCGGGTCCTGCGCGCAGAATGCTGCGGCGTCGCTCAGCGCGACGTCGGTGATCACCGACCGCGTCGAGCCCCTCCAGCGACCCATGCCGCGATTGTGCCCCAGTCGCCGGTCGTCGCCTCCCGACGGCGCGCGGCCCGGCTTCGGCCGCCCACCTGTGTGCGGAGCCGACGCGCCCCGTCAGCCGACGGAGACGACGGGGCCGGCGCCGTCCGCCGGCTCCATCTCGTCGGCGAGGCGCATGGCCTCCTCGATGAGGGTCTCGACGATCTGGGACTCGGGCACCGTCTTGATGACCTGACCCTTGACGAAGATCTGACCCTTCCCGTTGCCCGACGCGACACCCAGGTCCGCCTCGCGGGCCTCGCCCGGGCCGTTGACGACGCAGCCCATCACGGCCACCCGCAGCGGCACGGACATGCCCTCCAGCCCGGCGGTCACGCGCTCGGCCAGCGAGTACACGTCCACCTGGGCCCGGCCGCAGGACG
>JAEWQZ010000330.1 GCA_023460255.1 Actinomycetes bacterium | reverse complement strand
CGCCCGGCTCGAGCGGGCCCGCCCCGGGCGCCGAGCCGCCGACCGACCGCGCGAGGTCGTCCCCGTGCACCACCAGCTCCACCAGGCGCGTGATCACCAGGGTGGACAGCCGCACCGGTCCGCGGCGGGCCCGGACCACGGGGTCCGCGCCGAGCCCACGCAGGACCCCGAGCTGGGCGAACGCCTCCTCGACCTGCCGCTCGACCGCCGGCAGCGGGCCGTCGCGGGTCTCGCGGGCGACGTCGCGCGTCCGCTCCGAGATCTGCTCGGCGTCCGCCGGGTAGCCCGAGACGTAGCGGGCGAACGTCAGCGCCTCGGTGCCGGGATCGGCGGGCTGGGCGCGGGTGAGGGCCCCCATCGCCAGGCCCACGTGTGCGACCAGCTCGGCGCAGGTCCAGCCGTCCAGGACGCTCGGCGCGTCGCTCAGGGCCAGCTCGCGGTCGTCCACCCAGTCCCGCAGTCGCAGCCACTGGGCGCGCAGCAGGTGCTCGAGGGTGACCGGGTCGTGGGCGGGCGTCGTGTGCATGCCCCGATCGTGGCACCCCGACGCGCATCGGTCACCGGGAGAGTGGCCGGTCAGTGCCCCTCGAGGAACGCCGCGACCATCGCGCCGACCTGGTCCCGCTCGACGAGGAACCCGTCGTGCCCGAAGTCGGACCGCACGTAGTGCACGCGGTCCGCGCGGGGCAGCGCGGCGACGATCTCCTCCGACTGCTCGGGCAGGTACAGCCGGTCGGTGTCCACGGCGACCACGAGCGCGCGTGCGTCGGCCGTCGCGAGCGCGGTGGCCGCCCCACCCCGCCCGCGCCCGACGTCGTGCGACAGGATCGACTCGGTGAGCACCAGGTAGCTGTTGGCGTCGAACCGCCAGGCGAGCTTGCGGGCGTGGTGGTCGAGGTAGGACTGGACGGCGTAACGCCCGCCGTCGAGCGGGTCCTCGCCGTCCTGCGCGGTGCGCCCGAATCGGGCGTCCAGCTCGAGCGCGCTGCGGTAGGTGGTGTGCGCGACCTGCCGGGCGATCCCCAGCCCGACGTGCGGTCCCGCACCTCGGGGGGCGTCGTAGTAGTCGCCGCCGCGCCAGCCGGCGTCGGCACGGATCGCCGCCAGCTGCGCGTGCGCCCAGGCGATCTGGTCCCCGGTGGTGGCCGCCGTCGTCGCGATCGGGGCGATGCCGCGCACCCGGTCCGGGGCGGTCACCGCCCACTCCAGGACCCGCATCCCGCCCATGGACGCGCCGATGACCAGGGCCCAGGACCCGATGCCGAGGGCATCGGTCAGCGCGATCTCGGCCGCGACCTGGTCACGGATGGTCACGGACGGGAAGCGACCCCCCCACGGTCGGCCGTCGGGGGCCACGCTCGCCGGGCCGGTGGTGCCCTGGCAGCCGCCGACGACGTTCGGCGCCACGACGAACCACCTGTCGGTGTCGATGGGCCGGCCCGGCCCGACGAGGCTGTCCCACCACCCGGCCGTCGGGTGACCGGGCTCAGCCGGCCCGGTGACGTGCGAGTCGCCCGTCAGGGCGTGCTCGACGAGCACCGCGTTGTCACCGGCGTCGTTGAGCTCGCCCCACGTCTCGTACGCCACCCGCACGTCCGGCAGGACGGCGCCGGACTCCAGGTGCAGGTCACCGAGCTCGAAGAACTGCCGGCGCCCGACGGGGTCGCCCTCGCGCCACGCGGCGCTCGCGGGGGGCACGTCGTCGTCGCGCGCCCAGGCCGGCTGCCAACGGGCGGGCGCGGGCACCTCGCCCGGCGCGGCCACGGCGTCGGTCTGCACGAGATGCAAACCTACGGGTCGCGGCGCGCGCCGGTGCGAGGCGTCCACCTCACGCGCCCTTGGCTGCCCGGAAGCCGGCGTCGAGGTCGGCGAGGATGTCGTCGATGTGCTCGAGGCCGACGGCGAGGCGCACGAGGCCCGGGGTGACGCCGGACAGCGCCTGCTCCTCGGGCGTCAGCTGGGAGTGCGTCGTCGAGGCCGGGTGGATGACCAGCGAGCGGACGTCACCGATGTTCGCGACGTTGGAGTGCAGCTCGAGCGCGTCGACGAACGCCTTACCGGCCTCCGCCCCGCCGTCGATCTCGAACGCGAGGACCGCCCCGGCGCCGCGCGGGGTGTACTTCTGCGCGTTGGCGTACCACGGCGAGGACGGCAGGCCCGCGTAGTGCACCCGGACGACGTCGTCGCGGGCCTCGAGCCACTGCGCCACCGCCTGCGCGTTGGCGACGTGCCGCTCGATGCGCAGCGACAGCGTCTCCAGGCCCTGGGCGATGAGGAACGCGTTGAACGGCGAGATGGCCGAGCCGAGGTCGCGGAGCAGCTGGACACGGGCCTTGAGGATGAAGGACAGGTTCACACCGAAGATGCCGCCGACGCCGAGGTCGCGGGCGAAGACCAGGCCGTGGTAGCTCGGGTCCGGGGTGTTGTAGTTCGGGAACCGCTCGGGGTGCTGGGCGAAGTCGAACGAGCCGCCGTCGACGATGACGCCGCCGATCGCCGTCCCGTGACCGCCGAGGTACTTCGTGGCCGAGTGGACGACGATGTCCGCGCCCCACTCGAGCGGGCGGATCAGGTACGGCGTGGCGATCGTGTTGTCCACGATGAGGGGGACGCCCACCTCGTGCGCGATGCCCGCGACAGTCTCGATGTCGAGGACGTCGGACTGCGGGTTGGGGATCGTCTCGCCGAAGAACAGCTTGGTGTTCGGGCGGACCGCGTCGCGCCAGGCCTGCGGGTCGTGCGGGTCCGTGACGAACGTGGTCTCGATGCCCAGCTTCGGCAGCGTGTAGTGCAGCAGGTTGTAGGTGCCGCCGTAGAGGCTCGCGCTCGCCACGACGTGGTCGCCGGCCTCGGCGATGTTGAGGATGGCGAACGTCTCGGCCGCCTGGCCGGAGGCGACGAGGAGCGCGCCGACGCCGCCCTCGAGGGAGGCGACGCGGTCCTCGACGACTTGCTGGGTCGGGTTGCCGATGCGGGTGTAGATCGGGCCGAGGTCCTGCAGCGCGAAGCGGGCTGCTGCGGCGTCGGCGTCCGGGAAGACGAACGACGTCGTCTGGTAGATCGGGAGCGCGCGGGCGCCGGTGGCGGGGTCGGGCGCCTGGCCGGCGTGGATCTGTCGGGTCTCGAAGGACCAGTTCTGGGTGCTCATCGGATGCTCCTGACGGGGGGTCTGCGGGTCTGCTGGTTGCAGGGCGGCCCACCGTCAGCGCACTGACCCGGGCAGCCCTGCGGACGGGGCTGGGGCGGGGTGCACGTGAGGATCGGTGCCAGGTCTGCCGGTCGCCTGAAGGCTCCTCACGGGAGCGTCGGCGTCCTACCGGTCAGTGGGCACACCACCGAACGTGCGCGGGTCAGCGGCACATTCGGCGACGGGACATGGCGTCACTGTAGGCCGCGTCTCACACACCGGGGAACGGGCGTATCACCATGCGGGACGGGGCGGTGGTCCGGCCCGCGCGTCGCCCCTGCCGATCTCTCCCGCCCCTCCGGCCCATCTCGCGCCTCCCGCCCACCCCGCCCACCCCGCCTGCCAACCCCGCCCACCCCGCCTGCCAACCCAGCCCACCCCGCCGATCCGTCGAGGTTTCGGGTGCTCACAACGCCGGAAACCTCGACGGATCGGTCCGGAGACGCCCGTCGCTCAAGGTCGGACGCCCGTGCGCCGACGTAGGAGTAGGCCGTCCGGGTGTTACTGGTGTGACAGATGTTCACTTGTGTGACATCCGCGGGTAGCGTCGGTGGGCCGGGGGCGGCCCGCCGGAACGGGTCGGAACAGGCTGGAACAAGCCGGAACAGGTCCAGGAGCGGGAGGAGCCGCCGTGTCGAGCAGCCGCCGGGTGCGCGTGGCGCTGACGGCGTGGCTCGCGGCCGCCCTCGTGCTGCCCGCAACCGCAGCGGGTGCCGACGACGTCACCGACGACGACGTCGCCGCAGCCCGCGCCGCGGTGAGCTCGACGGCGTCGGCCGTCGCGGTGATCGAGCTCGAGCTCGCCCAGCAGTCGGCGGCGCTCGACGAGGCGTGGGTCGCGGTCGCCACGGCCGGCGAGGACTACACGCAGGCCCTGGTGGCGCAGGAC
>JAEWQZ010000329.1 GCA_023460255.1 Actinomycetes bacterium | reverse complement strand
CCGCCAGCACCGGGCCGCGGAGCTCGGCGGGCAGGTCGCCGTCGACGGGCTCGCCGTCGGGCCCGGGGGCGAACAGCGCGCGCAGCGACTGCCCCCAGCCGATGCCGTCGAGCCGGGCGACCGCGCGTCCCGGCTCGGCCTGGAGCTCGGGGGGGATCCGCCCGGAGAGGTCGACGCCGAGCGTGCCCATCCCCGTCGGCCACTGGCGCCGGGGCACCACCTCCACGCCGGGCACCCGGGTGGACGCGCGGGCGGCGGCGACCGCGTCGTCGGCCGGCGCGACGTCGGGGAACGGTGCCCCGCACGCGTCGCACCGCCCGCAGGACCAGCCGTCGACGAGCTCGGGGTCGTCGAGCTGGGCGCGCAGGAAGGCCATCCGGCAGCCGTCGTGCCCGTCGGCGCGGCCGTCGACGCGGCCCGCGTACGCGAGCATCGCGTGCTGCTCGGCCTCGCGCGTCGCGGCGACCCGGGCGTACCGCTCGGCGTCGTACGTCCACGGCTCGCCGATGGCCGTCCAGCCGCCGCGCACCCGCCGGACCGCGCCGTCGACGTCGAGGACCTTGAGCATCGACTCCAGGCGCGTGCGCCGCAGGTCCACCCGGGCCTCGAGCGCCGGCGTCGACAGCACCCCGCCGTCCTCCGACAGGGCGCCCAGCGCCGCGCGCACCGCGCCCTCGTCCGGGAATGCCTGGTCCGCGAACCAGGACCACACCGCGTGGTCGTCGGTGCCCGGCAGCAGGAAGACCTCGGCGCGCGCGGTGGCCCGGCCGGCGCGGCCGACCTGCTGGTAGTACGCGATCGGCGACGGCGGCGCGCCCACGTGCACGACGAACCCCAGGTCGGGCTTGTCGAAGCCCATGCCGAGCGCCGACGTCGCGACCAGCGCCTTCACGCGGTTGGCGAGCAGGTCCGCCTCGCACTCCAGGCGCTCGGTCGGGTCCGTCTGGCCGGTGTACGCGCGGACCTCGAGCCCGGCCTTGCGCAGCGCCGCCGCGACCTGCTCCGCCTGCGCGACGGTGAGGGTGTAGACGATCCCGGACCCGGTCAGGCGCGGCAGGTTCGCCGTCAGCCACGCGACCTGACCGGCGTGGTCGGTGCGCGGGCGCACGGCCAGGTGCAGCGACTCGCGGTCCAGCGGGCCGCGGAGCACGACGACGTCGCCGCTCGCCCCGTGCTCGAGCTGTTCGGCCACGTCGGCGGTCACGCGGGCGTTCGCCGTCGCCGTCGTGGCCAGCACGGGCGTGCCCGCGGGGAGGTCGGCGAGCAGGTCGCGGATGCGCCGGTAGTCGGGCCGGAAGTCGTGGCCCCAGTCCGACACGCAGTGCGCCTCGTCGACCACCAGCAGCCCGGCGTCGGCCGCCAGGTGCGGCAGCACGCGGTCGCGGAAGTCGGGGTTGTTGAGGCGCTCGGGCGAGACGAGCAGCACGTCCACCTCGCCGGCCCCGACCCGGGCGTGGATCTCGTCCCACTCGGTCGTGTTCGCCGAGTTGATGGTCTCCGCGACGATGCCCGCCCGCCGCGCGGCGTCGACCTGGTTGCGCATGAGCGACAGCAGCGGGGACACGATGACCGTCGGCCCGGACCCTGCCTCGCGCAGCAGGGCCGTCGCGACGAAGTACACCGCCGACTTGCCCCACCCGGTGCGCTGCACGACGAGCGCCCGCGCGCGGTCCGCGACCAGCGCGCGGATCGCCGTCCACTGGTCCGGCCGCAGCCGCGCGTCGGGCGAGCCGACGAGCGCAGCGAGCACCGCCTGCGCGCGGGCGTGCAGCGCGTCGTCGTCGGGCAGGGCGTCGGGAGGGGGAGATCCGGCGGGGGACGTCACCGGGTCAGTCTCCCGGCGACGTCGGACACCGGCGACCCGGCCGTCCACAGCCGTTGTCACCGCCCCGGCTGACGGGCGTCAGCGCAGGACGATCCGGTTGCCGCTGACCAGGTCGGCCGCCTCGGAGCACAGCCAGGCGACGACCTCGGCGACCTGCTCCGGCGTGGCCACGTGCGTGTGCTCCGCGCTGCCCGCGACGAACGCGCGGACCGCGTCGGTCACCCACCCCGTGTCGGTGACCGGCGGGCGGACCACGTTCGCGGTGATGCCGAGGTCGGCCAGCTCCGTGGCCGCCGACAGGGTCCAGCTCTCCATCGCCGCCTTCGCGGCGCCGTAGGACACCTCGTTCGGGAACCCGTCGCGCCCCTCCGAGGTCAGCCCGACGACGCGACCCCACGTGGCCCCGCGCGCCGCGTGCCGGCGGGCGAGCTCGCCGATGAGGAGCGCCGCGGCCACGGCGTCGACGGCGAGCTGCTGCGTCACGGTCTCCGCCGAGACCGGCCGGATCGGCTGGTCCGCGAAGCCGGTGGCCGTGGGCGAGAACGTGTCCTGCACCCAGCCCGACGCGTTGTTCACCAGCACGTCGACGGGCCCGAACGCATCCTCCGCCGCGTCGAACAGCCGCGCCGGTACCGCCGGGTCGCGCAGGTCCGCCTCGACGGCCACCGCCCGGCCCCCGGCTGCCTCGATGCGGGCCACGACGACGTCGGCGGTCCGCGCGCGGTGCTCGGCGTAGGCGGGCGGCTGGCCCGGCACGGGGTCCGGCGGGAAGCGGTGGTACGCGGCGACGACGGCGCACCCCTGCGCCGCCAGGGCCACGGCGGTCGCCGCGCCGATCCCGTGGTTCGCCCCGGTGACGAGCGCGACGCGTGGTGCCGTGCCGGGCCGGGTACCGGGCTGGGCCATCGAGGTCCTCCTGCTACGGCTCGCGCGAGATCGGGCACGTCATGCAGTGCCCGCCGCCGCGTCCGCGGCCCAGCTCCGCGCCGCGGATCTCGAGCACCTCGACGCCGGCCTCGCGCAGGTTCCGGTTGGTGGTCGTGTTGCGGTCGTAGGTGAACACGACACCGGGCTCGACCGCCACGGCATTGTTCCCGGAGTCCCACTGCTGGCGCTCGGTCTCGTCGCTGTCCCCGCCGGTGCCCACCACACGCAGCCGGTCCAGGCCCAGCGCCTCGGCCACGACGTCGAGCAGCGGCCGGTCGCCCTCGTCGGTGACGTGGATCCGCGCGGTGCCCGTGCCGGGCCGGAGCGTGAAGGCCCGGATCCGGTCGACGATGCGCGGGTACACGGTCACGAGGTCGCGGTCGGCGAAGGTCAGCACCGTGTCCAGGTGCATCGCCGACCGCAGCCGCGGCATCCCCGCGACGACGACCCGCTCCGCCGCACCCTGCTCGAACAGCGCGGCCGCGAGCTGCGTGATGCCCTGCCGTGACGTCCGCTCGCTCATCCCGACGAG
>JAEWQZ010000328.1 GCA_023460255.1 Actinomycetes bacterium | reverse complement strand
CCTCCCGGGCGGCGGGCCGGACCGCCGTCACCGCGCGCCCGGACGGTCGGCGTAGGCGATGGCGCCGTCGTCGGTCACGCCGACCTCGAGGCGGCCGAGCCGGTCGATCTCGACGGCGACGCGCGCGCCCGCGGCGATGGGCCCGACGCCGGCCGGGGTGCCCGTGGCGATGACGTCGCCGGGGTGCAGCGTCATGACGTGGCTGGCGTAGGCCACGAGCTCGGCGACCCCGAACACCATCTCCGCCGTGGACACGTCCTGCCGCAGCTCGTCACCGACCCAGCAGCGCAGGCGCAGGGCGCCCGGGTCGCCGACCTCGTCGGCCGTGGTCACCCACGGCCCGATCGGCGTGAAGGTGTCGAACGACTTGCGCGTGGACCGGTCCTCGCCCGAGCGGACGGTGATGTCGAGCAGCGGCACGTACCCGAAGACGTGCTCCAGCGCCCGGTCCGCGGTGACCTTCGTCGCCGTCCGCCCGATCACGACGCCGAGCTCGCCCTCCTGGTCCGTGCGGACGTCGAGGTACGGCAGCCGGACCTGCGCGCCCGGCCCCACGACCGAGGTGCTCGCCTTGAGGAAGACGCCGTAGTCGGCGATGGTCTTCTGCTCGTGCATCTCGACCTGGTGGTCCCGGTAGTTCACCGGGGCGCCGACGACCTTGCCGGGCCGGGCGATCGGCGCGGCGAGCGCGGCGCCGGCGAGGGGGCGCGACGGCAGGCCCGCGAGGTCGAGCCCGCGCAGGGCGTCGACGTCCGCGTGCTCGAGCAGCTCGAGCAGCGCGAGCAGCGGGCCGCCGGCCGGGACGGGGTGGGTGGCGGAGCCGAGACCGAGGGCGTCGGTGACGTCCACCAGCCGGTCGCCCGTGACGACGACGAGGCGCGCGTCCGCC
Source organism: Actinomycetes bacterium (assembly GCA_023460255.1). Lineage (GTDB taxonomy): Bacteria > Actinomycetota > Actinomycetes > Actinomycetales > Cellulomonadaceae > Actinotalea. Next base: position 6,077 of record JAEWQZ010000328.1, on the reverse strand, counting down.
GTGCTGGCTAGCCTCATCGTCGTCGACTCCCTAGACTCGTGCGTGACATGACTATCGACGAGCGCCATGGGATGTGTCAACCATTGCGCCGACGAGGCCGACACGGCACGCTGGGCCGACGCCGCACGCGGACGACAGGAGGAACGTGAGATGGCCGGTCCGGAGCGCGATGGCGCCCCTGCCCGGGGACGGATCCCGCGGACACGGCAGGGCTCGCCGCCCAGCCTCCTGCTGACGCTCCTCGGCGACTACTGGTGGGGCCAGACGGCGCCGCTGCCGTCCGCCGCTCTCGTGGACCTGCTCGGCGACTTCTCCGTCAGCGACGTCGCGGCCCGCGCCGCCCTCAGCCGGATGGTCAAGCACGGCCTGCTCGAGTCGTCCCGCAACGGCCGCAACACCTTCTACTCGATGACGCCGCGCGCGCAGCAGGTGATGCGCGAGGGCGCCGTCCGCATCACCGACTTCGGCAAGGTCGACGGCGACACCTGGGACGGCGGATGGAGCCTCGTCGCGTTCTCCGTGCCCGAGGCGAACCGATCGGTGCGCGAGGCCCTGCGCACCCGGCTGCGCTGGCTCGGCTTCGCGCCCCTGTACGACGCCCTGTGGATCTCCCCCCACCCCCGGCACGCCGAGGCGCTCGCGGCGCTCGCCGCACTGGGCGTCACCAACGCCACGTCGTTCGTCGCCGCCTCGCCGGAGACGTCGGCGACGGCGCTGCCGCCCCAGGCGGCGTGGGACCTGGACGGGCTCGGCGAGCTCTACCGCGCGTTCGTCGCCGAGTGGGAGCCGACCCGGGCGGCACTCGGCAAAGGGGCGATCACCCCCGTCGACGCGCTGGTCAAGCGCACCGAGCTGATGGACGCCTGGCGTGCGTTCCCGGGGCTCGACCCGGACCTGCCGCGCCGGCTGCTGCCCGCCGACTGGCCGCGCGACAGGGCCCGCGAGCTGTTCCTGGAGACGTACGAGCAGCTCGGCGCGCCCGCGTCGGTGCGCGTGCGGCAGGTCATCGCGACCTACGCACCCGAGCTCGCCGACCGCGTCGTGCAGTTCTCCGTGACCGCCGACCCCCCGGGCCCTCGGCCCCTCCCCTGATCCCGGCCCGTCCCTGATCCCGGCCCTGCCCGCGGCCGGCGGCCCGCTCAGCCCGCCAGCGCCTCGCGCAGCCCGTCCGGCAGCGGACGGGCCCGGCCGTCGTCGTCGACGTGCACGCACGTGATCGCCCCCTCGACGCACACCTGCCCCGCGCGCAGGACCCGCCAGCCGTAGGTGATGGACGTGCGCCCGAGGGCCGTGGGCCGGATCTCGACCTCCACCTCGTCGCCGAAGCGCAACGGCGCGAGGAACTCCGCCGCCACCCGGCGCCGCGGGAAGGACGTCAGGTCGCCCCAGCCGACCGACCGCAGCAGCTGGTGCTCGGCCCGCTCGGCCCAGCGCAGGGCCGCCGTGTGGTGGATCCGCCCGCCGGCGTCGGTGTCGACGAACTCGACCCGCACGGGCTCGGTGTGGGCGCGCACGTCAGGCCGTCGGCCCGAGCGGGGCGTCGAGAGAGGGCAGGGTGATGCCGCTCGCCTGGCGGTGCGCGGCGAGCGTGGTCGCCCAGGCCTGCCCGACGGCGTCGGCCGTCCAGCCCCCGTCCCGGTAGGTCACCCCGACCTCCTCGGAGTACGTGTACAGCGAGAGCTTGTCGCCGCCGATGCCGAAGGCCTGCCCCGTCACGTCCGCCGAGGCCGCCGAGGCGAGCCAGACCACCAGCCCGGCGACGTCCTCGGGCCCGCCCAGGGAGTGGTCGCGGCGGACGACAGGCGGCAGCGGCTCGCCACGGTCGTAGGCGGCGGCGACCTCGGCGTACACGGGGATCGTCGCCGTCATCGCCGTGATCGCGGTGGGCACCACGGCGTTCACGGTGATCCCCGCGCGGGCGAGCTCGAGCGACCACGTGCGGGCCATCGCCACGATGCCCGCCTTCGCCGCCGCGTAGCTGGTCTGGCCGAAGTTGCCGTGCTGACCGGCCGGCGACCCCACGAGCACCAGGCGCCCGCCCTCGCCGCGCTCGCGCATGTGCACGGCGGCCGCACGCGCGGTGGTGAACGTGCCGCGCAGGTGGGTGGCCACGACCAGGTCGAAGTCGTCGTCGGTCATCTTCCACAGCACCCGGTCGCGCAGCACGCCCGCGTTGGTGACCAGCGCGTCGAGCCGCCCGAAGGACTCCACGGCGGCCGCCACGAGCGCGTCGGCCGTCCGGGTCGGGCCCACGGGCGCCACGACCGCCACGGCCGCACCCCCGTCGGCCGTGATCGCGTCCACGGCCGCCTGCGCGGTGGCCTCGTCGACGTCGTTCACGACGACGGACGCGCCCGCTGCGGCGAGGGCGCGCGCGTACGCCAGCCCCAGGCCGCGCCCGCTGCCCGTGACGACGGCGACCCGGCCGGTCAGGTCCACCGCGCTCACCGGTAGTACCGCACGATCATCGTCGACGCCATCGCCGGCTTGGGCTGCCCCTCGACCTCAATCACGTTCTCGAAGACGGCCTGGAGCCCGCCCGCGACCTCGGCGACCTCGGTGAGGGTCGAGGACAGCCGGATCCGCGACCCGACGAGCACGGGTGCCGGGAAGCGCAGCCGGTCCAGCCCGTAGTTCACGCCGGTGCCGACGCCGGTCACCTGCACGACCTCGGCCATCAGCGGCACGACCAGCGCGAGCGTGAGGTAGCCGTGCACGATCGTGCCGCCGAACGGCGTCCCGGCGGCGAAGTCGGGATCGAGGTGGACGGGGTTGTGGTCGCCGGTGAGGTCGGCGAAGCGGTTCACCTCGTCCTGGGTCACCTCGCGCCAGGACGAGGGACCGAACCTCGTCCCGACGCGGGTGGGCAGGTCGGCGAGGGGGATGTCGGCGCGGGCCGGGGCGGTCGTCATCGTCGGTCTCTCTCCTTCGGGTGGGCGGCGGGGGTCAGCCGTCGACGCGGACGACGACGGCGCCGGCGGAGTCGCCGGCGGCGCAGCCGGTGAACAGCCCGAGGCCGCCGCCGCGCGCGTGCAGGGCGTGCACGAGCTCGGTGATCGCGCGGGCGCCCGTCGGGCCCTGCGGGTGGCCGTACACGAGCGAGGACCCGTAGGGGTTCATCCGCTCGAGCGGGTAGCCGGTCTGGTCGGCGAACCACAGGTCGTTGACCGCGAACGGGTTGTGGGTGGTCACCACGTCGACGTCGGCGATGTCGACGCCGGCGTCGGCGAGCGCGCGCCGGGCCGCCGCCACCGGCGCCTTGGGCATGTACGCGGGGGCGGCCCGCCCGAAGCCGGTGGCGAGCACCTGCGCGGTCACCCCGCCGCGGCCGAGCTCGCGCGCCCGCCCCTCGCTCGCGACGACGACGCCCGCGCACCCGTCGGCGGGGTGCGTCTGGGCGCCGTAGGTCACGACGCCGCCGGGCTTCACCGGCGACAGCCGCGCCAGGCCCTCCGCGGTCGTCGGGAAGACGCCGTGGTCGGCCTCGAGCCAGTCCTCGCCCTTCCGGCGCGGGATGCGCACGGGGACCATGTACTCGCGCTGGATCGCGCGGTCGTCGGCGAGCGCGGTCAGGTACTGCTCGTAGCGCATGAGCGCGACGTCGTCGACCTGCTGCCGGGTGTACCCGCCGTCGGCCGCGGTGTTCTCGGCCGTGTCGTTCATGCTCTGGCCGGTCGTGGGGTCGAGCTTCATCGGGTCGAGCACCCAGTGCTCGGCGACGGGTGCGCCGCCGGGCCCCTGGGCGCTGCTCCACAGCATGAGCGGGCCGTTGCTGGTCCGGTCGGTGACGACGCCGATCGTGGTCTCGTGCGCCCCGAGCTCCACCTGGGTGGCGAGGTGCTCGACGACGACGGCCGACGTCGCGCACGCGCGGGACAGCCACGGGCCGCCGTGGTCCCCCGCGCCCAGCCGCCGGGAGATGCCCGTCACGCCGTAGAACCCGTACTGCTGCGGGACCGTGCAGCCGAGCGTCCACTCGGTGATGTCCTGCGGCGCCAGGCCGCGGTCGGCGAGCGCGCGGCCCGTGACGTCGACCGCCAGGTCCAGGCTGTTCAGCTCGGCCAGGGGCCCCTGCCACTTGGCGAACGGCGACGTCCAGCTCATCCCGATCGGGATGTGTGCGCGGGTGAACCTCATCGGCGCTCCTCCTGCTCCGCGGCGGACAGCAGCTCACGGGCCCGGCTGCGCAGGGAGCGCATGTTGAGCTTCCCGCTCGGGCTGCGCTCGAGCCCGTCGACGAGCAGCACCCGGCGCGGCTTCTTGTACCCGGCGAGGTGGCGGCCGACCTCGGCGCGGACGTCCTCGGCCGTGAGCGTGGACCCGGGCACGGTGACGACCATCGCCGCGACGACCTCGCCCCAGCGCTCGTCGGGGACCCCGAGCACGACGGCGTCGGTGACGTCGGGCATCGCGAGGATGACCTCCTCCACCTCGGCGGGGAAGACCTTCTCCCCGCCGGTGTTGACGACGCCGGAGCCGCGGCCGAGCAGCTCGACGTACCCGTCGCCGAGCACCCGCACGTAGTCGCCGGGCATCACGTGCCGGACGCCGCGGACGGTCGGGTAGACCTGCGCGGTGCGCTCGGGGTCGTCGTGGTAGCCCAGGGGCATGGCCCCGCGGTAGGCGAGCACGCCCGTGGCGCCCACGACGTCCTGCACCTCCGCCAGGTCCGCGTCGAGGACGACGGCGCCCGGGGCGAGGCGCGGCCGGCAGGGCAGGTCGGCGGGCCCGCGCACGACGCCGTAGGCGAACGGCCCGCCCTCGCTCGCGCCGACGATGTCGATGAGCGTGGCGCCCGGGGCCCGCGCGAGCAGCCGGGCCTTGAGGTCGTCCGACCAGGCCATCCCGGAGCTGAGCACCGTGCCGAGCCCGGTGACGTCGAGGCCGGCCCCCGCGGGCGACTCGAGCGCCTCGACGAGCGGCCCGACGACGGCGTTCCCCGCGACGATGAGACGCGTGACGCGGTGCTCGGCGATCGCCCGCACGGCCGCCCAGGGGTCGAGGCTGGCCGCGGAGAGGAAGACGACGCACCCGCCCAGCACCATCGCGTTCATGACGTTGAACAGGGCCGTCGCGTGCATCATCGGCGTCAGCGGCAGGCACACGGTGGGCGGCAGGTCGGTCCGCGCGGCGATGGCCGTGACGTCGTCGAGCGTGGCCGGCGGGTCCACGGGCAGGGAGCCGTAGATCGAGAACTGCTGGCTGTCGAAGAGGTTGCCGTGGGTCCAGACGACGGCCTTGGGACGGCCGGTGGTCCCACCGGTGAACATGAAGATCTTGTGCTCGGGCCCGAGCGCGCGCGGCGCCAGCGGCGGGGCACCCAAGGCCTCGGCGAAGGGTGCGCCGGGGCCGAGCGGGCCGTCGTCGTCCGGGACGGCGAGCACGAGACCGGGCAGGGCGACGCGGGTGGCCGCGTCGACCACGGCGCCGCGCAGGCTCGTGGGGAACACGAGCGCCTGCGGCCGGGAGACCTCCAGCAGCTCGGCGAGCTCCGCGCCCCCGTAGCGGAAGTTGATGTTGACCGGGATCGCGCCGATCTTGTACGCCGCGTAGAGCGTCGTCAGGTACTCCTCGCGGTTGTACATGAACACCGCGACCGTCGAGTCGGGCCCGAGGCCGTGCCGGACGAAGGTGGTGGCGAGGCGTGCCGCGGTGTCCTCGAACTCGCGGTAGCTGAGCACGCGGCCCTGCGCGACCACGGCCGGCCGGTCCGGCACCGCGCGGGCGACGGCGTCCCACACCGAGGCGTAGTTGGCCCGGCTCAGGTCACCCGCGGGGGCGGTCGGGGCGGGGGCCTGTGGTGCTGCTGCGTCGGGCACCGCTCACCTCCTCGTGGCGCGGCCACCTCGTCGTGGCCTGTCGTGCCGGGGCCGCTCGAGGGCTCCGCAGGCATCGTGCGCCGTAGACCCGGCCGACGTCAAGCAAAATGATGACGGTCGTCAGACGGACGTAGAACGTCAGGCGGGGGTCGTGCGGCCGCCCAGGCGGTCCGCGAGCTCGGCGCGCGCCGCGTCCGCGAGCGCGCCGTGCAGCGCCCGGAAGAGCCGCACGGAGGCATCCGCCGGCCAGTCCCGCGC
>JAEWQZ010000327.1 GCA_023460255.1 Actinomycetes bacterium | reverse complement strand
GGTGCGGGCGCCGGCTCGGGCGCGGGCGCGGGCAGCTGCTGCGTCGGGGCGGCCGTCCGCGCCGCGATGGCGGCGTCGACGGCGGGCTCGCCGAGACCCTTCAACCACTCGATGAGGCCCGGGTACGCGCTCGGGTTGCCGGCCACGGCCGGACGCAGGTCCGGGCGGAGGGCGGCGATGTCCGCCAGGACCTGGCCTGGCGTGCTGGGGTCGGCCGCCTGGGCGGCGGTGAAGCTCTCGGGCTGGGACATGGTGTGCGGTACCTCCTGGGCCGCGCCGGGGCGGGGCGCTTCGCTGTGACGAGCGCCGTGGACGCGTCCCGCCGCTCACGCGAACCGTAGCGCCGGGCGGCCACTCGGGGGCAGGCGATCGGCGGGTGAGATACGGGCGAAGACGGGCGGGACCTGGCAGGACGGGACACCGTCAGCCCAGTGTGGGGAACACCCCGAAGTAGCCGAGGAGCAGCAGGACGAGCGCGGACCCGCCCACCGCCGTCGCGAGGCACCACGCCCCCACCCGGTTGCGCGCGGCCGACGGCACACCGCGCCGCCGGCCGTCCAGGATCCGCGAGACGAGGACCACCCCGGCCACCACGCTCGCGATCGCGCCCACACGGATGCCCAGCCAGCCGCCCTGCACGAGGACGTCGTTGCGCTGGTAGTTCTGCGCGAGGTACGCGACGGTCATGAGGTAGACGGCGAGCCCGACGAGCGTCAGGCCGCTGCCGGCCGCCATGACCACGAGCGGCGCCCGCACCCCGCTCGCGAGGACACGCTCCCTGCGGCCACGCAGCCGGCGGACGACCGCGATGGCCGGCGCGACGAGCAGCGCGCCGTAGCCGGCGCCCACCGCCGCGAACAGCATGTCGCCGTCGGCGAACCAGCGGGGCTTGTCCACGGGCGCGGCGCGGAACCGCTGGTAGGGCTGGGCGCCTGCCACGCGCGGCGGCGCATCGGCGGCGTCGGGCAGGGCCTGGATCCACGCCGCCAGGTCCCGCGCGAACTCCGGCACGAGGACCCGGTCCACCTTGATCCCGTGGTCGGCGCCCTCGTAGTACCGGATCGTGTAGTTCCGGTTCCCGGCGACGGCGAGGTCGGAGATGAGCTGCTCCGCCCCCTGGATCGTCGGCATCGCCGCGTCGCCCGTGCCGTAGACGACCATGAGCGGCTGGCGCATGCGCTGCTGGAACGGTTGGGCGTCGAAGTCCATGTAGTCGAACCCGCCGCCGGGGAACTCCATGCCCACCACGCGCGGGATGGCACGCAGCACCTCCACCGGCACACCGGTGTTGCGCAGGTAGGAGTCCACGGCGAACGCCGCCTGCTGACGCGGCGGGACGACGGGCGCGGCGACGAGCACGGTGAACGCGACGGAGGGGTTGTCCGCGGCCATCACCGGGACGATCCATGCCCCCTCGCTCTCGCCGTACACGCCGACCCGCTCGGGGTCGACGCCCGGCAGGCGACGCAGCAGCTCGACGCTGCGCAGGTAGTCGTTCGCCATGGTCACGTAGCTGCGGTCCCGGGTCGTGTACGTGTCCAGGCGCTTGTTCGGCACCATCGTGACGACGCCGGCGCTGGCGAGCGCCTCCGCCTGCTGGACGAACGCGACGTCGTACCGTCCCGTGCCCGCGCCGTGCACGAAGACCAGCCCGGGCCGCGGGCCCCGGGCACCGACCGGCTCGCTGATCCGGGCCTCCACCTGGGCGCCTGCGAGCTCCACCTGGACGATGGACGTGGCGACGTCGAACGTGCCGACCGGGTAGGTGCCGTCCGCGCGTCCGATCGACGTGTCCGGGGTGCTCACGGTGATCGTCTCGGCGAACGGGACGGGGTCCCAGCCTGGTCCCGAGACCGCGCCGACGACGCCGAGCCCGAGCACCGCCACGGCGCTGGCGACGGCGATCCGGTAGCGCACGGGCCGGAGTCTAGCCAGATGGTGGGACGGAGCCCCGCCGCCCGGCGGCGCGCCCGGACCGCCGCGTCAGAACCCGAGCCGCTGGAGCAGCTTCGGGTCGCGCTGCCAGTCCTTGGCGACCTTGACGTGCAGGTCCAGGAACACCCGGGCCCCCAGCAGCGCCTCGATGCCCCGCCGCGCACGGCTGCCGACGTCGCGCAGCCGCGAGCCGCCCTTGCCGATGACGATCGCCTTCTGGCTCTCGCGCTCGACGAACAGGGTGACCCGCACGTCGAGGAGGGGGCGCGCGTCGTCCCGGCCCTCGCGGGGCACGATCTCCTCGACGACGACGGCCAGCGAGTGCGGCAGCTCGTCGCGCACGCCCTCCAGCGCCGCCTCGCGGACCAGCTCGGCGACCATGACCTGCTCCGGCTCGTCGGTGAGCTCGCCGTCGGGGTACAGCGCCGGGCCGGGCGGCAGGTGGCCGACGAGGACGTCCACCAGCGTGTCGACCTGGTAGCCGTCGACGGCGCTCACCGGCACGATGTCGGCCCAGTCGCCCAGCTCGGCGAGGGCGAGCAGGTGCTCGGCGAGCCGGGCCTTGCCGACGAGGTCCGCCTTCGTCGCGACGGCGACCACCGGCGTCCTCGACCCGGCGGGGCCGAGCCGGCCGACCTGCTCGGCGATGAACCTGTCGCCGGGGCCGACCCGCTGGTCGGCGGGCAGGCAGAAGACGACGACGTCCACCTCCGTGAGCGTGCCGAGCACCATGTCGTTGAGCCGCTCGCCCAGCAGCGTGCGCGGCCGGTGCAGGCCCGGGGTGTCGACGAGCACGAGCTGGGCGTCGGGGCGGTGCACGACCCCCCGGATGACGTGCCGCGTCGTCTGCGGGCGGCCGGAGGTGATCGCCACCTTCCGGCCCACCAGCGCGTTCGTGAGCGTCGACTTGCCGGCGTTCGGGCGCCCGACGACGCAGGCGAAGCCCGACCTGTGCTCCGGGGTGCGGCTCATGCGTCCTCCTCCGGGTCGGACCGCTCGGCGAGCACCGTGGCGACCTGCTTGCGGCGGCCCTCGACCCGGTCGGCCGTGAGCCGCAGGCCAGCCACGACGGCGCTGGAGCCCGCGAGCGGCACCTTGCCCAGCGCCTTGGCGAGCAGACCGCCGGCGGTGTCCACGTCGTCGTCGTCGATCTCCAGGCCGAAGAGCTCGCCGAGCTCGTCCAGGGGCAGGCGCGACGGCACGCGGAACCGCCCGTCGCCCAGGTCCTCCACCTCCGGCGCGGCCCGGTCGTGCTCGTCGGTGAGCTCGCCGACGATCTCCTCCAGCGCGTCCTCGATGGTGACCAGGCCCGCGATGCCCCCGAACTCGTCGACGACCATCGCCATGTGCGACGCGCCCGCCTGCATCTCGTGCAGGAGGTCGTCGACGGGCTTGGACTCGGGCACGAACGCGGGCGCGCGGACCAGCTCGTCGACGGGCGTGCCGTCGGCGTCGGCGACGGTGTGCAGCCGGCGGACGACGTCCTTGAGGTAGAGCACGCCGACGACGTCGTCCACGGACGCGCCGACCACCGGCACCCGCGAGTAGCCGGACTTGAGGAACAGCCCGAGCGCCTTGCGCAGCGGCGTGCCGGTGGGCAGCGTGATCATCTCCGTGCGCGGGACCATCACGGCCCGCGTGATCGTGTCGCCGAGCTCGAGGACCGAGCGGAACATCTCGCCCTCGTCCGCCTCGATCGCCGCGGACTCCTCCGCCCGGCCGACCATGTCCAGCAGCTCGGAGTCGCTGATCGGCTCGGCCCCCGCGGGCATGAGGGGGCGCAGGGGGCGGGCCAGGACCCGCGCGGCGGCGAGCAACCCCGCCGTCCCGCGCAGCGTCGCCATCGGGCTGCGACGCGCGAGCCCGCCCGGCAGCGCGCGCAAGACGACGAGGGCCACCACCCCGACGACGAGCAGCGCCAGCGTCACCACCTGCCACCAGTCGAGCCCGAGGCCCGCCAGGACCACTGTGACCGACACGGCGGAGACCGCCTCGAGCACGACACCCACGCCGCTCGCCGCGGCCGCCGTCCACCAGGGCTCGGCCAGGAGCGCCGCCAGGCGCGCGGTCGCCGTGGAGGACCGCCCCGCCGGCGTCGCCTCGCGGCCCGCACGGACGACGGCCGCCTCACCCGCCGAGAGCAGCGCGGACAGCACGGTCGCCGCGACCGCCACGGCGACGAGCAGGCCGACCGGGACGCCGGTCATCGGCCCGCGAGGAAGGTCAGCAGCAGGCGCCGCTGGAGCCCGAACATCTCCTTCTCCTCCTCGGGCTCGGCGTGGTCGAAGCCGAGCAGGTGCAGGATGCCGTGCACCGTCAGCAGCAGGAGCTCCTCGGCGGTGGAGTGACCGGCCTGGCGGGCCTGGCGCGCGGCGACCTCGGGGCACAGCACGACGTCGCCGAGCAGGCCGGCCGGCGTGGGCTCGCCCTCGCTGCCCGGCCGGAGCTCGTCCATCGGGAAGGACAGGACGTCCGTCGGGCCCGGCTCGTCCATCCACTGCTCGTGCAGCTCCGTCATCACCTCCGGCGTGACCAGGAGCACCGACAGCTCGCTGCCGGGGTGCACGTGCATCGCGTCGAGCACGTGCCGGGCCAGCGCAGCGAACTCGGCCTCGTCCAGCTCGTGACCGGACTCGTTGTTCACCTCGACGCTCATTGCGCACCCTCCCGGTCGGGCCGACGCACGTCCCAGCGCGCATACGCGTCGATGATGTCCCCCACCAAGCGGTGCCGGACGACGTCCTCCGAGGTCAGGCGGCAGAACGCGACGTCGTCGACACCGGAGAGGATGCCCTCGACCACGCGCAGCCCCGAGGTCGTCGCCCCGGGGAGGTCGACCTGGGTCACGTCCCCGGTGACCACCATCCGCGAGCCGAAGCCCAGGCGGGTGAGGAACATCTTCATCTGGTCGCTGGAGGTGTTCTGCGCCTCGTCGAGGATGATGAACGCGTCGTTGAGCGTCCGCCCGCGCATGTACGCCAGGGGGGCGACCTCCACGGTGCCCGCCTCGATGAGCCGTGGGATCGAGTCCGGGTCGACCATGTCGTGCAGCGCGTCGTACAGCGGCCGCAGGTACGGGTCGATCTTCTCGTTGAGGGTCCCCGGCAGGAAGCCGAGCCGCTCCCCCGCCTCGACCGCCGGCCGGGTGAGCAGGATGCGGTTGACCTGCTTGGCCTGGAGCGCCTGCACGGCCTTGGCCATCGCGAGGTAGGTCTTGCCCGTGCCGGCGGGACCGATGCCGAACGTGATCGTGTGCCTGTCGATCGCGTCGACGTACCGCTTCTGGCCCACGGTCTTGGGCCGGATGGTGCGTCCGCGGCTGGAGAGGATGTTCTGGGTCAGCACCTCGGCCGGGCGGGCGCTCGTCGCAGCCGTCAGCATCTGCACGGAGCGGGCGACGACGTCCGCGCTCAGCGGCGTACCGGTGGCGACGACCTCGAGCAGCTCGTCGAGCAGCCTGGTGACCAGGCCGACGTCGGACGGCGGCCCGGCCAGGGTGATCTGGTCACCGCGGGCGTGGATGCGCACGCCGGGAAACCCCGCCTCGACGGCGCGCAGCACCTCGTCCCCCGGTCCCAGGACGGCCACGGCGGGCAGGTGCGCGGGCAGGACGATGCGGTGCTCGACGTCGCCGGGGGCGTGCGGGCCGGCGCCGCGCCGGGAGGTGGGTTCAGCCATGGGCACGGCCGTCGGCCGCCGTTCTCCTCACTCGTGCGGGTGAGCCACCATCGTAGTCGCGCACCGGCACCCGGCCACGGGCTCAGGCGGGCGACCAGCCGAGGCGACGACCCCCGATGACGTGGGCGTGCACGTGGAACACGGACTGGCCGGCGTCGGCGCCCGTGTTGAACAGCAGCCGGTACTGGCCGCCGGCCTCGGCCGCCGCGACCTCGTCGGCCAGGCCCACGAGCTCGGCGAGCAGCGTCGGGTCGACGGCCGCGAGCTGGGCGACGTCTGCGTGGTGGTCGCGCGGCACGACCAGCACGTGCAGGGGCGCCTGCGGCGCGAGGTCCCGGAAGGCCAGCGCCCGGTCGGTGGAGCCGACGACCTCGGCGGGCACCTCGCCCGCCACGATGCGACAGAAGATGCAGTCCGGCACGCTCAGCCGGTTCTCGCCGGAGGACATGCCGCCAGCGTAGTGCGGACCCAGCGCGAGCACCTGCGAGGATGGCGACGGACGACGGGGCGGGCGGGCGACCGGACGCGCGCCCCGGGACCGGATCCGGGCAGGAGGCGGTGGACATGAACCTCAGGACGCGCAGGGTGACCGCGGCGCTGGCGCTGCTCGTCGTGCTCGGTGCCACGGCGGGGTGCCGGACCGGCGAGCCCGACCCCGGCTCGGAGCCGACCCAGGAGGCCACGACCCCCGCCCCGGACCCCGACGAGCCCACCGACGAGCCCACCCAGGAGCCGTCCGCGGAACCGGGCGCCGCCGTGAACGGCCCGAACTCGATCACGGCCCCGGTCGCGGGCGCGCAGGTGACGGGGCCGACGGTGACGGTCAGCGGCGAGGGCACGGCGTTCGAGGCCACCCTGAACTACCGCGTCGTGGTGGCGGGCACGCAGGACGTCGTGGCCGAGGGCTACACGATGGCCGGCGCGAACGGCGAGGTCGGCCCGTACTCGTTCGACGTCGAGCTCGCGCCGGGTGAGTACACGGTGCAGGTCTGGGAGCCGGACGTCTCCGACGGCGAGTCCGGCGTCGACGAGCACAACCCCGTCGAGGTCACCTTCACCGTCGGCTGAGGGTCGCGCCTCACGCCCAGCGACCGAGCCGCTCGGCGAGCAGGGCGAGGGCGACGGGCCCGGCCGTCGACGTGCGCAGGACCGTCGGGCCCAGCCGGGCCACCCGGGCCCCCGCCGCGCGCAGGGCGGCCAGCTCCTCGGCGCTGATGCCGCCCTCGGGTCCGACGACGACCAGCACCTGCGGCACCGCCGCCACGCCGTCCACGGACACGCCGTCCACGGACACGCCGTCCCCGGTCACGGCCGGCAGCGGCACGTCCGCGAGCCGCTCCTCGCCGGTGCCGTGGAGCACCACGGCCGTGCCACCGCCGCCGACGACGTCGCGCACCCGTGCGACGAGCCGGGTCGTGTCGACGGCCTCGGCGACGGTGGGGAGCCAGGACCGGCGGGACTGCTTGGTCGCCTCGCGCACCGTGGCGAGCCACCGCGCGCGGCTCTTGGCGGCCCGCTCCCCCCGCCACACCACGACCGACCGCGTTGCCTGCCAGGGCACCACCTCGTCGACGCCGACCTCCGTGGCCGCCTCGATGGCGAGCTCGTCGCGGTCCCCCTTCGCGAGCGCCTGCGCGAGCACGAGGCGGACGTGGGCGGCGGGCTCCGCCCGACGGCCGACGACGTCCAGCGTCAGGCGCCCCGGCTCCACGGTCGCGATGACGCACTCCAGGCGGACGCCCACCCCGTCGACGAGGTCGATCCGCTCGCCCGTACGACGCCGCTGCACCACCCCCGCGTGCCGCGCCTCCGCGCCCTCCAGGACGTACACCGAGCCCGCGTCGTGCTCGGTGAGCCGGCCGGGGTCGGCCAGGAAGACGGGGGCGCTCACCATCAGCGCCCCGAGAGGTAGTCGCGCAGCTTCGCGAACATGCCCGGCTGGGCGGGCGTGAGGCGCGGCTCGGGCCGCTCCTCCCCGCGCAGCGCGGCGAGCTCGCGCAGCAGACGCTCCTGCTCGTCGTCCAGCGACGTCGGCACCTGGACGTCGACGTGCACGTGCAGGTCCCCCCGGCCGGAGCCGCGCAGGTGGCCGACGCCGAGCCCGCGCATCGTCACCACGTCACCCGGCTGGGTGCCGGGCCGCAGGTCGACGGACCGGGCACCGTCGAGCGTCCCGATCTCCACGACCGTGCCCAGCGCGGCGGCCGTCATGGGCACCTCGAGCGAGCAGTGCAGGTCGTCGCCCTGGCGCACGAGCGTGGGGTGCGCGCGCTCGCGCACCTCGAGGTAGACGTCACCCGCGGGCCCGCCGGCGGGCCCGACCTCCCCCTGCCCCGGCAGCTTGATCCGGGTCCCCGTCTCGACGCCCGGCGGGACGTCGACCGCGAGGGTGCTCCGCGCACGCACCCGCCCCTCCCCGGAGCACTCCGGGCACGGCTCCGGGATCACGGTGCCGAACCCGTGGCACGCGGCGCAGGGGCTCGACGTCATGACCTGGCCGAGGAAGGACCGCGCGACACGCTGCACGGAGCCCTGCCCGCCGCACACCTCGCACGTCCGCGGGCCGGTGCCGGGCCGGCAGCAGGAGCCCTCGCAGGTCGGGCACACGACGGCGGTGTCGACGGCGACCTCGCGATGCACGCCGAACGCCGCCTCCGCGAGGTCGATGTCGAGCCGGACGAGGGCGTCCTGGCCCCGGCGGGCGCGTGGCACGGGCCCACGGCGCGCCGTCGGGCCCCCGCCGAAGAAGGTCTCGAAGATGTCCTGGAAGCCGAAGCCCGCACCGAAGCCCCCCGCGCCCCCGCCGGGTGCGGCCGGGTCCACCCCGGCGTCGTACATCTGGCGCTTCTCGGCGTTGGAGAGCACCTCGTACGCCCGGGTGACCTCCTTGAACCGCTCCTCGGCACCGTCGCCCGACGCGACGTCGGGGTGCAGCTGCCGGGCGAGCCGGCGGTAGGCGCGCTTGATCTCGTCGGCGGACGCGTCGCGGGAGACGCCGAGGATCGCGTAGTAGTCGGTGCTCACTGGGCTCCAGGAAGGTCGTGGTCGACGTGTCCGGACGGGCGGGGGGCGGGGTCACTCACCCGGCAAGGATCCGGGAGAGGTAGCGGGCCACGGCACGGACCGACGCCATCGTCCCGGCGTAGTCCATCCGGGTCGGGCCCAGGGACCCGATCCGGGCGAGCGGCTGGCCCTCCGAGCCGTAGCTCGCCGCGATGATGGAGGTCTCGGCGAGGCCCGCGTGCTCGTTCTCGTGCCCGATCCGCACGGCCATGCCCGCCGAGTCCTCGGCCATCTCGGTCAGCAGTCGCAGCAGCACCACCTGCTCCTCGAGGGCCTCGAGCACCGGTCGGATGGTGTGGGCGAAGTCCGTGCCGCTGCGCGCGAGGTTCGCGGTGCCCGCCATGACGATGCGCTCCTCCGTCGTCTCGGCGAGCGTCTCCTCCAGGGAGCGCACCACCTGCCGGACGAAGTCCTGCTCGCCGACGGGGAACGCCTCGGCGACGCGGTCCAGCGGCTCGGGGAGCTCGGCGAGCCGGTGTCCGGCGACGGCGGCGTTGAGGCGCGCGCGCAGCTCGCCCACCGTGTGGTCCGGCAGGCCCGCGGGCACCTCGAGCACCCGCTGCTCGACCCGGCCGGCGTCGGTGATGATGACGAGGAGGAGGCGCTCGGGCGTCAGCGGGACGAGCTCGAGGTGGCGCAGGGCCGTGCGCCGCAGCGAGGGGTACTGCACGACGGCGACCTGGTGGGTGAGCTGGGCCAGCAGCCGCACGGACCGGTCGACGACGTCGTCGAGGTCCACCGCGTCCTCGAGGAAGGCGCGGATCGCGCGCTGCTCCGCCGGCGAGAGCGGCTTGACCTGCGACAGCCGGTCCACGAAGAGCCGGTAGCCCTTGTCGGTGGGCACGCGGCCGGCCGAGGTGTGCGGCTGGGTGATGTACCCGCTGTCCTCCAGCGCCGCCATGTCGTTGCGGATGGTCGCGGGCGACACGCCGAGGTGGTGGCGCTCGACGAGCACGCGCGACCCGACGGGCTCCCGCGTCTGGACGTAGTCCTCGACGATCGCGCGGAGCACCTCGAGCCTTCGGTCCTCGCTCACTGCACCTCCCTCGACCACCGGCGTCTGCCGGGCAGCGACCCCGTCCGAGTGGCACTCGGACCCTGTGAGTGCTAATCGTACGACGAGGCCCGGCTCGCGCGCCGTCCCCAGCCGCGTGGGCCTGCCCGTACAGTGCGACGGTGCCACGTCCGGACGACCCACGCCCCCGACCCACCAGCACCGGCCCGGGCGCCCCGGACGCCTGGGGCGACAGGTACGGTCCCGACGTCCTGGGCGGCGAGCGCGACCCGCGCGACCCGCCCCCCTGGTCGGCGCGGCGACGCCCCACCGCCCGGCGCGTGCCCGCCGAGGCCGGCCTGGTGGTCGAGGACGTCGAGACCGGCTGGGTCGGCGCCGTCGTGCGGGTGGAGAAGGCGGGCGGGCTGCACGTGGTGGAGCTCGAGGATGCCCGGGGCCGGACGAGGACGTTCGGGCTGGGCCCGGGGTTCTGGGTCGACGGTGAGCCCGTCGAGCTGGTCGCCCCGTCCGGCCCCGCCCCGGCACGGCCCACCCGGACGGCGTCCGGCTCGGTG
>JAEWQZ010000326.1 GCA_023460255.1 Actinomycetes bacterium | reverse complement strand
AGCCCGTGGTGCAGCACCTGGACCACGGCGTCGGTGATCGGCATCTCGACGCCGACGGTGCCCGCCAGCTCGAGCACGGAGGTGGAGGTCTTCACGCCCTCGGCGGTGCCACCGGTGGCGGCGATGGCCTCCTCCAGCGACTTCCCCCGGCCCATGTGCATGCCGAGGGTGTGGTTGCGCGACAGGGGTGACACGCACGTCGCCACGAGGTCGCCCATCCCGGCCAGCCCCGCGAAGGTCGCGGCGTCGGCGCCGAGCGCAAGGCCCAGGCGCGTCATCTCGACGAGCCCGCGCGTGATGACGGTGGCCGTCGTGTTCGTCCCGTAGCCGCTCCCCTGCGCGATCCCGACGGCGACGGCGATGACGTTCTTCACGGCGCCGCACAGCTCGACGCCGACGACGTCGCTGTTCGTGTACGGCCGGAAGTAGGAGTTGGCGCAGGCGTGCGCGACGAGGTCGGCCGTGGCGGAGCTGCGTGAGGCGACCACCGTGGCGGTCGGCTGGTGCTCGGCGATCTCCCGGGCCAGGTTGGGCCCCGAGATCACGGCGACGCGCTCCTCCGGCAGGCCGAGCGCCTCACGGATCACCTCGCTCATCCGACGGTGGGAGGTGAGCTCCACGCCCTTGATCAGCGAGACCGCGACCGCCGAGGGCTCCAGCAGCCCCGCGAGCGGGGCGATGGCCGTGCGCGCGACCTGCGCCGGGATGGCGATGGCGACCACCTCGGCCCCGGCGAGCGCCTCGGCCGCCTCGGTGGTGGCGCGCACCCCGTCCGGCAGGACGGCGCCGGGCAGGTAGCCCTCGTTGGTGTGCCGGTCGGTGATCTCGGCGCAGACGTCCTCCGCGATGCCCCACATCGTCACCGGGCAGCCCGCGTCGGCGAGCACGGCGGCGAAGGCGGTCCCCCAGGCGCCGGTGCCGAGGACGGCGGCGCGCGGCCGCGTGCGGTCGGTGCTCACGGTCGACCCCCCTTGTCCCGCGGGTCCCCGCGCCAGACGAACCGGTCGGCCGGCGGCTGCTCGCCACGCAGGTCCGCCAGGAGCGCGGTGATGGCGGCCATCACCCGCTCGGTGGCCTCCCGGAGCACCTGGGGCTCCTGCGGACGGTCCATGAGGTCCGCGAGGTCGACGGGCGGGCCCGCCACGACGGTGACCTTCTTGCGGGGGATCGGCTTGAGCAGCTTCTTGTAGCGGCCGAGGAGGTCCTGGGCACCCCACTGGGCGATGGGGATCACCGGCGCCCCGGTGGCGAGCGCCAGGCGCGCGACGCCGGTCTTGCCGGCCATCGGCCACAGGTCCGGCTCGCGGGTGAGGGTCCCCTCAGGGAACACCGCGACGCACTCCCCCTGCTGGAGGGCGACGATCGCCGAGCGCAGGGAGTCCGCGGCGTCGGCGGTGCTGCGGTGCACGGGGATCTGGCCGGTCCGCCGCAGCAGCGCGCCCAGCACGGGGACCCGGAACAGGGACGCCTTCGCGAGGATCCGGGGGGCGAAGCCGTGGTCGTACAGGTAGTGCGCGAACGTCAGCGGGTCGATGTTCGTCACGTGGTTGCCGGCCGCGATGAAGCCGCGGTCGGTCGGCAGGTGCTCCGCGCCACGCCAGTCGGGGCGGGTCATCGCGAACAGCGTGGGCCGCACGATGCGCGCGACGACGCGGTAGGCGCGGTTGCTACGCGGGGGCGGCGGCACGGGAGCCGATGCTACCCGGGCGGCGGCGTCAGCCCCTGTCGAAGTCCGCGCCGAGAGCCGTGAGCTTGTCGGTGAAGTGCTCGTACCCGCGGTCGATGAGGTCGATGCCCTGCACCGCCGAGGTGCCCTTGGCCGCGAGCGCGGCGATGAGGTGGGAGAACCCGCCGCGCAGGTCCGGCACCTCGATGTCCGCGGCGGCCAGCGGCGTGGGGCCGGAGATGACCGCCGAGTGGTAGAAGTTCCGCTGCCCGAACCGGCACGGGTGCCCGCCGAGGCACTCGCGGTACACCTGGATGTGCGCGCCCATCCCCCGCAGCGCGTCCGTGAAGCCGAACCGGTTCTCGTACACGGTCTCGTGCACGATGGAGAGCCCGGTCGCCTGCGTGAGCGCGACGACGAGGGGCTGCTGCCAGTCCGTCATGAACCCGGGGTGCACGTCCGTCTCGAGGACGATCGAGCGCAGGTCCCCGCCGGGGTGGAAGAACCTGATCCCGTCGTCGTGCACGTCGAACCCGCCGCCCACCTTGCGGAACGTGTTGAGGAAGGCGGTCATCTCCGCCTGCCGGGCCCCGCGCACGTCGATGTCCCCGCCGGTGGCCAGCGCTGCCGAGGCCCAGGACGCCGCCTCGATCCGGTCGGGCAGGGAGGTGTGCCGGTACCCGTCGAGGGTCTCGACACCCTCGATCCTGATCACCCGGTCGGTGTCGACGGAGATGATCGCGCCCATCTTCTGCAGGACGTTGATGAGGTCCATGATCTCGGGCTCGATGGCGGCGCCCGAGAGCTCGGTGCGGCCCTCGGCCCGGACGGCAGTGAGCAGCAGCTGCTCGGTGGCGCCGACGCTCGGGTACGGCAGGGCGAGCTTGGTGCCCTTCAGCCGGCGCGGCGCCGAGATCCGGATCCCGTTGGTGCGCTTGTCCACGACGGCGCCGAACTGGCGCAGGATGTCGAGGTGGTAGTTGATCGGGCGGTCGCCGATGCGGCACCCCCCGAGGTCCGGGATGAACGCCTCGCCGAGCCGGTGCAGCAGGGGACCGCAGAAGAGGATCGGGATCCGGCTGGAGCCCGCATGGGCGTCGATGTCGGCGACGTGCGCGCTCTCGACGTCGGTGGGGTCCAGGCCGAGGACGCCGGTGCGCTCGTCCCAGGCGACGCGCACGCCGTGCAGCTCGAGCAGGTCCCGCACGATCTCGACGTCACGGATCTGCGGCACGTTGCGCAGCTCGCTGCGCCCCTCCCCCAGGAGCGAGGCCACCATCGCCTTGGAGACGAAGTTCTTGGCCCCCCGGACGGTGATCGCGCCCGCCAGGGGCGCGCCGCCGTGCACATGCATGACGTCGCTCATGCCCCCATCGTCGCCCACGACCACCCCCCGCGTCACACGGGCGCCCGGGGGGTCTGCGGACCGGCGCACCCGTGGCGCCTGTCGGGACCGGCACGTACCGTCCGGAGCAATGGACTCGGACTGACGTCGGACGGGAGGCGACATGCGGTTCGGATTCGTGGGGAGCTACGGCTCGCCCGCCCAGCTCCTCGAGATGGCCACCGCCGCGGAGGACGCGGGCTGGGACGGCTTCTTCACGTGGGACGCCATCAGCATGGGCCCGATGCACGTCTGGGACCCGTGGACCCTGCTGGCCGCCGCGGCGGTGCGCACCGAGCGGATCCGCCTCGGCGCGCTGGTCTTCGCCCCGGCGCGTCGCCGGCCCTGGAAGCTCGCGCGCGAGGCCGTGACCGTCGACCACCTGTCCGGTGGCCGCCTGGTGCTCCCGGTGGGGCTGGGCGTGCTCGACGACGGCGGGTTCTCCCGGGTGAGCGGCGAGGTCACCGGGGCCCGCGACCGGGCGGCGCGGCTGGACGAGGCCCTGGAGATCTGCGACCTCGCGTGGCGCGGCGAGCCGTTCTCGTTCGCCGGCAGCCACTACACGGTCGACGACCTCACCATCGCCCCGCCGCCGGTGCAGCGCCCTCGGATCCCCGTCTGGCCGGTCGGCGGGTGGCGCAGCGAGCGGTCCATGGCGCGCGCGGCCCGGTGGGACGGCGTCGTGCTCCAGCGGGTGGGCAGCGAGGAGCCGCTCCGCCCGGACGACGTCGCGGAGGCGGTCGCCTGGATCGCCGACCGGCGGGGCGGGCTCGACGGGTACGACGTCGTGGTGCAGGAGGAGCTGGCCGACGACGTCGGCCGGGCCAGGGAGACCGTGGCCGCGGCCGAGGCGGCGGGGGCGACCTGGATCATCGACTCGCGATGGGACACCGGCTACACCCCCGAACGGCTCCTCGACATCGCGCGCCAGGGGCCGCCGTCCTCGTGAGACGAGTGGGATCGCGGGGCGGGTCGCGCCCGGCTGTCGATCTGCGTCATCCTCGACCGACGTCCAGGTGACGGCGCCTCATCGGGAGGTCGCCCACGGGGAAGGAACGACCATGGCGAAGTACCTGATCCTCATCTACGGCGACGAGCAGGCCTACGCAGCCGGGGGCGAGGCGGCGTTCGACGAGGCGATCCGCGCGCACGACGCGTTCTCGGAGAAGCACCGAGCAGCGATCGTCGGCGGCGAGGCGCTGCGCGAGACCTCGACGGCAACCACGATCCGGACGCAGCCCGGCGGCGAGCCGCTCGTCACCGACGGACCCTTCGTGGAGACCAAGGAGGCGCTCGGCGGCTACTACGTCGTCGAGGCACCCGATCTCGACGCGGCGGTCGCGATCGCGAAGGACGTCCCGGCCCCCGACGGGGGCGTGGAGGTCCGGCCGATCTGGGAGTTCGAGGAGGCCTGACGGGCGCGCCTGGGTCTCGGGCGGTGGATGGGACCGTGAACATCCCGGCGGCACAGGTGGCCGCCGCCGTGGCCGACGCGCACCGTCGCGAGTGGGCACTCGTGCTCGCTGCGGCGGTGCGCGTCGTGCGCGACCTCGACATGGCCGAGGAGTGCGCCCAGGACGCCTTCGCGCAGGCCCTCACGGCCTGGCCCGAGACTGGCGTCCCTCGCAACCCCGGTGCCTGGCTCACGACGGTGGCCCGGCGACGCGCCGTCGACGCCGTCCGTCGGGAGCGGCTGTGGCGGCGCGCCGTGCCGCTGCTCGTCGACGACGAACCAGCCCCCGCGCCCCACGAGGTGGTCGCCGCCCGCGCAGAGCTGCCGGACGACCGCCTGCGGCTCGTCCTCACGTGCTGCCACCCGTGCCTCGGCCGGGACGCGCAGGTGGCCCTCACCCTCCGGCTCGTGTGCGGCCTGACCACGACTGAGGTCGCGCGGGCCTTCCTCGTCAGCGAGCCGACGATGGCGGCCCGGCTGACGCGGGCGAAGAAGAAGATCGCCGCAGCGCGGATCCCGTACCGGGTGCCGCCGCCGCAGGAGCTCCCGGAGCGGATCGCCGCCGTCCTCGAGGTCGTCCACCTGGTCTTCACCACGGGGCACACGGCGCCGTCCGGCGCCGATCTCGTCCGCCGCGACCTCGTCGAGCGGGCGCTCGACCTCGCGCGGATGCTGCGCGCCCTCCTGCCCGGCGACCCGGACGTCGCGGGTCTGCTCGCCCTCGTCCTGCTCACGGACGCGCGGCGGGCGACGCGAGCCGACGGCGGTCGCCTGCTGCTCCTCGAGGAGCAGGACCGCGGCCAGTGGGACGCTGCCGCGATCCGGGAGGGCGTCGACCTCGTCCGCGAGGCTCTCGGGCACCGGCCGCCGGGCCGGTACGCCCTGCAGGCCGCGATCGTGGCGGTGCACGCGGAGGCCCCGACGTGGGAGGAGACCGACTGGACGGAGGTCGCGGGCCTGTACGACGTCCTCGTCCAGGTGTGGCCGTCGCCGGTCGTGGCGCTCAACCGCGCCGTCGCCGTCGGCCTGGCGCGCGGACCGCTCGCCGGGCTCGACGAGCTCGACGCGCTGCGCGACGAGCCGACGCTCGCCGCCTACCCGTACGCGGCCGCCGCCCGCGCCGACTTCCTGCGCCGGCTCGGTCGGCTCACCGCGGCGCGCCTCGCGTACGAGGAGGCGCTGCTGCTGACGACCAACGAGGTCGAGCGGGCGTTCCTCGAACGGCGGCTCGACGAGGTGCAGCGACCGCACCGAGGAGGGCCCTGAGCCGCCGCACGGGCGGCTGGCGCCGGGTGGTGCGGGGTGAGGGTCAGTTCTCGGGCAGCCGCCGACCGAGCTCGACGGGCACCCCGACGGGCCGCGCGGCCGCGACCTCGACCTTGGGCAGGTGCTTGGCCGGGAGCGTGCGGGGCCGCCAGGACGCGCGGTCCTCCTCGAACGCGGTGATCTCGGCCTCGTGCTGCAACGTCAGGCCGATGTCGTCCAGTCCCTCCATGAGGCGCCAGCGCGTGTAGTCGTCCACGTGCAACGGGACCGTCACGTCCGCGCACCGGACCTGGCGGCGGACCAGGTCGACGGTCACCTCGGTGCCCGGGGTCGTCTCGAGGATCTTCCAGATCAGCTCGACGTCCTCCTGGGCGAGCTGGGCCGCGAGGAGCCCCTGCTTGCCGGAGTTGCCGCGGAAGATGTCGGCGAACCGCGAGGAGAGCACGGCCCGGAACCCGTAGTCCTTGAGCGCCCAGACGGCGTGCTCGCGCGAGGAGCCGGTGCCGAAGTCCGGACCGGCGACGAGCACCGAGCCGGCGGCGAAGGCCGCCTGGTTGAGGACGAACGCCGGGTCGCTCCGCCACGCGGAGAACAGGCCGTCCTCGAAGCCGGTGCGGGTGACGCGCTTGAGGTACACCGCGGGGATGATCTGGTCGGTGTCGACGTTGCTACGGCGCAGGGGGACGCCGACGCCCGTGTGCTCGGTGAACTTCTCCATCACGGCTCCTCAGGCGCTCAGGGCGGGGGTGGTCAGGGGCGAGCCGTCGGGCGCGTCCTCGATGCCGAGGTCCGCGACGGAGGAGAGCGTGCCGCGCACGGCCGTGGCGGCCGCGACGAGCGGGGAGACGAGGTGCGTGCGCCCGCCCTTGCCCTGGCGGCCCTCGAAGTTGCGGTTCGACGTCGACGCGGCGCGCTCCCCGGGGGCGAGCTGGTCGGGGTTCATGCCGAGGCACATCGAGCAGCCGGCGTTGCGCCACTCGGCGCCGAACTCGGTGAAGATCCGGTCCAGGCCCTCGGCCTCGGCCTGCAGGCGCACCCGGGCCGACGACGGCACGACGAGGACACGGACGCTGTCGGCCTTGTGACGGCCGGCGAAGACCTTGGCCACCTGGCGCAGGTCCTCGATCCGGCCGTTGGTACAGGACCCGATGAAGACCGTGTCCACGGCGATGTCCCGCAGCGGCGTGCCCGGCGTCAGCCCCATGTACTCCAGGGCCCGCTCGGCCGCCTGCCGCTCGGAGTCGTCCCCGATCGCGGCGGGGTCCGGCACACTCCCCGACAGCGGCAGGCCCTGGCCGGGGTTCGTGCCCCAGGTGACGAACGGCTCGATGTCGGCGGCGTCGAGGACGACCTCGGCGTCGAACACCGCGTCGTCGTCGGTGCGCAGCGTCCGCCAGTACTCCACCGCGGCGTCCCAGTCCGCCCCCTCGGGGGCGTGCGGCCGGCCCTCGAGGTAGGCGAACGTCGTCTCGTCGGGCGCGATCATGCCCGCGCGGGCGCCGGCCTCGATCGACATGTTGCAGATCGTCATCCGAGCCTCCATGGACAGGCTCCGGATGGCCTCGCCGCGGTACTCGAGGACGTAGCCCTGCCCGCCGCCGGTGCCGATCTTGGCGATGATCGCCAGGATGATGTCCTTGGCCGTGGCACCCGCCGGCAGCGCGCCGTCGACGGTGATCGCCATGGTGCGGAAGGGCTGCAGGGGCAGCGTCTGCGTGGCGAGCACGTGCTCGACCTCGCTCGTGCCGATGCCGAACGCGAGGGCGCCGAACGCGCCGTGCGTCGAGGTGTGCGAGTCGCCGCAGACGACGGTCAGGCCGGGCATCGTCAGCCCGAGCTGCGGACCCACCTGGTGCACGATCCCCTGGTCGGCGTCGCCGAGGGAGTGCAGCCGGATCCCGAACTCCGCCGCGTTGCGGCGCAGCGTCTCGATCTGCGTCCGGCTCGTGGGATCGGCGATCGGCAGGTCGATGTCGAGCGTCGGGGTGTTGTGGTCCTCCGTCGCGAGGGTGAGATCGGGCCGTCGGACGCCGCGGCCCGCGAGCCGCAGCCCGTCGAACGCCTGTGGGCTCGTCACCTCGTGCACCAGGTGCAGGTCGATGTAGAGCAGGTCCGGGACGCCGTCGGTGCCACGGCGCACGACGTGCGCGTCCCACACCTTCTCGGCGAGCGTGCGCGCCATGTCCTGATTCCTCCTGCTGGGCCGACTTAGGTCATCGGTACTTGCGTCTCAGCGCGTGAGACGCCAATATCGGCACATGGACAACTCTAGCGGAGTCGGCGTCCTCGACAAGGCAGCCGCGGTCCTCAGCGCGCTCGAGGCCGGACCGGCGACCCTGGCGCAGCTGGTCGCCGCGACCCATCTTGCCCGACCCACGGCCCACCGGCTGGCGGTGGCGCTCGAGCACCACCGGCTGGTGGCCCGCGACATGCAGGGGCGGTTCGTGCTCGGGCCCCGGCTCGCGGAGCTCAGCACGGCTGCCGGCGAGGACCGCCTCCTGGCCGCGGCGAACCCCGTGCTTGCGGCGCTGCGGGACCACTGCGGCGAGAGCGCCCAGCTCTACCGGCGCCAGGGCGACCAGCGCATCTGCGTGGCCGCTGCGGAGCGCCCGATGGGTCTGCGCGACTCGATCCCGGTCGGCGCCACCCTCACGATGCACGCCGGGTCGGCGGCCCAGGTGCTGCTGGCCTGGGAGGAGCCGGACCGCCTGCACCGCGGCCTGCAGGGCGCGAAGTTCACCGCGACGATCCTGTCCGGCGTCCGCCGCCGCGGCTGGGCGCAGTCGGTCGCCGAGCGGGAGCCGGGCGTCGCCAGCGTCTCCGCACCGGTGCGCGGGCCGTCCGGGCGGGTGGTGGCCGCGGTGTCCATCTCCGGCCCCGTGGAGCGCCTGACGCG
>JAEWQZ010000325.1 GCA_023460255.1 Actinomycetes bacterium | reverse complement strand
GCCCAGCCCGCCGCCGAGGGCGCTGCGCCCGCACGGCCCGCTGCGCCTGCTGAGCCCGACCCCGAGTGCGCACCCGCGCCGCCGGTCGAGGCGCCGGCCGACGCGTCCCCGATCGGTCTGCCGGAGGGGCTGCGCCTGGCGCCCTACCGCGGCAGCGGGCACGTCGACCTCAGCGGCAAGACCCTGGAGAACGTCGTCATCCGGTCCGACCTCACGGTCACGGGCACCGACGTGACGCTGCGCAACGTGCGCGTCGACGGGCACCTGACGTTCCGGCGTGCGACCGACGTGCGCCTCGAGTCGAGCCACGTGGGCGCCCTGACCCTCTCCGGCTCCCGCGGCGTCGAGGTCAGCGGTGTGGAGATCTCCGGCGCCCGCGGCAAGGACGGCGTGCACATCACGTCCGACACCGGCCGGACCGCCGACGTGGCGCTCCGCGACGTCTGGATCCACAGCCCCGCGCTCACCGGCCGCTCCCACTACGACGGCATCCAGGTGCGCGGCGTGGAGGGCCTGAGCCTCGAGCGGGTCCGCATCGAGCTCGGCAACTGGGCCCGCCAGCACAACGCGGCCCTCTTCCTGGAGAACGCGAACGGCGGCAACTCCGACGTCACGGTGGTCGACTCGTGGCTCGCCGGCGGCGGGTACACGTTCTACTCGTTCGCCTCCGACGTCTCCGTCGAGGGCACGGTGTTCGCGGGCGGACGCTGGGGCTCCCTGTACCCGCGCTCCCAGGTGCGCGGGATCGTCACGTTCGAGGGCAACACCGACGCGGACGGCAACCCCGTCACGCTCACCGGCACGTCGATCGGCTGACGCCAGCCGCGACGCGGCCCGGCGCACGGAGCACCGCGTGCGCCGGGCCGCGTCGCCCGTCTGCGCGGGGTCCCTGGCCGGAGGGATGCTCCCGGGGCAGGATGTCCGGGACGGCAGCCGCGAGGGAGGGGCACCGATGGCGCAGATGAAGGTCGAGGACGTCCGCCCGCGTCGCGTCGCCGTGATCCGGCGCACCGTCGCCACCGACGCGCTCGGCCCGTTCTTCACCGACGTGTTCGCGCTCGTGCCGGACGCGGTGGGGCGCGTCGGCGGCGTCGTGTCCGGCGAGCCCTTCGCCTGGTACCACGGCGCGCCGACCCACGAGGTGGACGTGGCGGCGGGCTTCCCCGTCGACGGGCTCGAGCCGGGCGAGGTGCCGCCGGACGTCGTCGTCCTCGACAGACCCGGCGGGATGGCCGCGGTGGCGCTGCACGTCGGCCCGTACGACGACCTCCCGCACGCGTACCGGGAGCTCGAGGTCTGGCTGCGCGACAGGGCCTTCGACGTCGGCGACGACAGCTGGGAGGAGTACCTGGCCGACGACGCGGAGGCCGGCGAGCCGCGGACCCGGATCATCTGGCCCCTGATCTGAGCCTCCTCCGGGCAGCGTCCGGGCAGCGTCCGCGGTCCCCGGGCTGCGACGCCCGCGCGGCGCTGCGATGCTCGACGGGTGACCGACCCGTCCCGCACGACCGCCGCCCGACTCCGGGCCGGCGCCGGCGCCGTGGCCCGACGTGGTCTGCACCTGGTCGACGCCCTCCGGCTGCGGGAGGACGGCGGACCGGCCGTCGTGGTCGGCCTGCTGCTCGTCCTGGCGGGCGCCGTCGGCTTCGGCGTGGTGCTCGACGCCGTGCAGGAGATGGACGACATCGCCGCCCTGGACCGCCCGGTGCTCGACGCCCTGGTCGCCGTGCGCAGCGGGCCGGTGACCGCGGCGCTGCTGGCGGTCACCACGGTGACGGGCCCGGTGGTGCTGCCGGTCGTCGTCGTCGTGGCGGCGCTGGCGTGGGGACTGCTTGCCCGCCGGTGGTGGCAGGCCGGCCTGCTGGCCTTCGCGATGGTGCTCTCGACGCTCGTGTCCTCGGCGATCAAGGCGGTCGTGGCCCGGCCGCGGCCGCCCGTGGACACCCAGCACGTCGCCGGCGCCGAGAGCACGTACTCGTTCCCGTCGGGCCACACCATCGGCACCGCCACGCTGCTGCTCGTCGGCGGCTACCTGCTGTGGGTCGCCCGGCCCGGCCTGCGCTCGCTGGTCGGGTGGCTGACGGGGATCGTCGTCGGCACGGCGCTGGTGGCCCTGAGCCGGCTGTACCTGGGCTACCACTTCCTGTCCGACGTCGCCGCCTCGGTGGCGCTGGCGGTCGCGGTGCTCGGCGTCGTCGTCGTGCTCGACCGGCGGCGTGCGCAGCGGGCCGCCCGGGCCCCCGCGGACGCCGGCGGCGGACGGCGCCCCCGGCAGGATTCGAACCTGCGACCAACGGATTAGAAGTCCGACGCTCTATCCACTGAGCTACGGGGGCCCGCGCGCGATCGTATCGGACGGCCTCCGGCCGAGCCCTGACCTGCGAGAACGTGCCGCGGCGACACGTCGACGACAGGATCGACGGCGGGCCTGCGAGAGGCGTCGACGCGCGTCGGGCAGGATCGGGCCGACGGCCCCGGCCCGAGGAGGCACCCGTGCGCGCACCGCCGCCCGAGTGGGAGACCACCGGCTACGTGCCCGACCTCGTCGAGGAGTTCGCGGGCCACCGGCTCGACCCGAGCCGGTGGCTGCCGTACCACCTGCCGCACTGGAGCAGCCGCGCCCGGGCCGCCGCCCGCTACACCGTCGGTGGGGGCCGCCTCGAGCTGCGCATCGACCCGGACCAGGAGCCGTGGTGCCCCGAGCTCGACGGGACCACGCGGGTGTCGTCGCTGCAGACGGCCCTCGTCGCCGGGCCGGTGGGCTCGACCGTCGGTCAGCACCGCTTCTCGCCGGACGCCGTGGTGCGCGAGGCGCAGCCGGAGGTCCGGCTGTACACCCCGCACCACGGGCTCGTGGAGATGACCGCCCGGGCCCACATCGACGCGGACGCGATGGTCGCCCTGTGGATGATCGGCCTGGAGGACCGGCCCGAGCGGTCCGGCGAGATCTGCGTCGCCGAGATCTTCGGGCGCGACCTCGGTGACGGCAGCGCCGCCGTCGGCATGGGCGTGCACCCCTTCGGCGACCCTGCGCTGACCGACGACTTCGCGGCGCCGCGGCTGCCGATCGACGTCCGGGAGCCGCACACGTACGGGGTGCGCTGGGAGCCCGGCAGGGCCGCGTTCTACGTCGACCGTCGTCTCGTGCGCGTCGTCGACCAGGCGCCGGACTACCCCGTGCAGCTCATGCTCGGCGTCTACGACTTCGCCGGCCCGCGGGCCCGCCCGGGCTCCGCGCCGCAGCGGTTCGTCGTCGAGCGGGTCCTCGGTCACCGACCGGTGCCGGCGTGACGTGCTCAGCACCGCCCGCTGTCGTGCGGCGCGGGCGTTTGGCCCGGACAAACCCACACGGAAGGATTGGGCCATGACGTCCGGGCCGGGTACGAGCGCCTCCTCGGTCGGCCGCGTCGGCGCCGGTGCCGCGGACGCGGCCGGGGGTGCCC
>JAEWQZ010000324.1 GCA_023460255.1 Actinomycetes bacterium | reverse complement strand
GTCGAAGCCCACCACCGCCAGGTCGCGGGGGACCTCGACACCGAGCCGGCGCAGGCCCGCCATGAGCCCGAGGACCACGCGGTCCGTCCCGCCGACGGCGGCCTGCCAGCCGGCGGCGGCGACCTGCTCGGCGACGGCCTCGCCGCCGCTCTCCACCTGGGTCGGCGTCCGGACGAGCTCGAGTGGCTCGAGGCCGTGCGCGCGCATGGCGGCGCGGTACGCGGTGTGCCGCTCCGCGATGTCGCTCTGCTCGACCTGCCCGACGAAGCCGATGCGCGTGAGGCCGTGGGTGCGCACGAGGTGGTCGACGGCGGCCGTCACGCCCGCGGCGTTGTCGACGACGACAGCGGCGGCGTCGACGCCCGGCAGCTCGTTGCTGGCGAGCACCACCGGCCGTCCGCTGGCCCGCACCTGCGCGAGGTACTCCGGCGTCGTCGCCCAGGCGACGTTCACGACGGCGTCGAGGCGATCCCAGCCGACCGGTAGGGTGGCGCCCTGGCCGACGAGGAAGTCGTCGCTGGTCTGGCCGG
This sequence comes from Actinomycetes bacterium, assembly GCA_023460255.1. Taxonomy (GTDB): domain Bacteria; phylum Actinomycetota; class Actinomycetes; order Actinomycetales; family Cellulomonadaceae; genus Actinotalea. Next base: position 3,832 of record JAEWQZ010000324.1, on the reverse strand, counting down.
CGTCCAGGGTCTGGAAGAGGGCGACCCGGCCGCCCGCCGCGGCCACCTCGTCGACCACGCCCACGAGCACGGGTCCGAAGAAGTAGCCGCCCGTCGCGGGCGACAGCACGCCGACCGTCAGCGGGCGGTCGCGGCCGTGGCCCGGCTCGTCGACGGGCCCATGGGGGGTGGGCGGCTCGGTCACGGCACTCCTCGGAGGCGGGGGTGGACGTCTCCTCCATGCGGCATCGGCACGCGCCGGGCCGGAGGTGAGTCTGTCGGGGGTGAACTCCGTGGCGCGCGGCGACGCGCCGGGACCGGAATCCCGGACCCATGGCGTGTGTTGCGGGTGACGGGCGCCCGACCGGCGACACCGTCGCGCGGGCCGGGGCGCACCGGCGGAGGATGGCCCGACGAGGAGGTGCACGATGGCGCACGAGGTGACGAAGACCGACGAGCAGTGGCGGGCCGAGCTCTCCCCGCAGGAGTACGCCGTGCTGCGCCAGGCCGGCACCGAGCGGCCCTGGACGGGCGCGCTCCTGGACGAGACCCGCGTCGGCACGTACGGGTGCCGCGCGTGCGGCAACGTCCTGTTCCGTGCGGAGACGAAGTTCGACTCCCACTGCGGCTGGCCGAGCTTCTACCGCCCGACCGCCGACGACGCCGTCGAGCTGATCGAGGACCGCAGCCTCGGCATGGTCCGCACCGAGGTCCGGTGCGCCCGGTGCGGCTCGCACCTCGGGCACGTGTTCGACGACGCGCCCCAGACGCCGACCGGGGACCGGTACTGCATGAACTCCGTCTCCCTGACCTTCGAGCCGGACGCCTGATGCCGCACGAGCCCAGGGACGGCGGGCACGGGCACCGACCACCGCGTCGGCCGGCGATGCTCGACAGGTACGCGGCCGAGGGCCTGCCGGACGCCGTCGACGCGACGACCCGGCTCGAGGTCGCGCACACTACGGCCCGCGCCCTGGTGCACCGCGGTCGGGCCAGCGGCGACCCGGGGGTGCACGAGCGGCTCGTCCGCCTCGTCGACGAGGAGGGGATCGAGGCGGTCGCCGCGATGTGGGCCGACAGCCCGGCGGCCACCCTGCCCGGCGCGCTGTGGCGGCTGTACGTGCTGCGCGAGTGGGTCCGCCGGGACCCACGTGCCGTCGCCGAGACCTACCGCCTGGGGACCGGTCGGGCACAGGTCGCCGACGTCGTGGCCGGCGTGGCCAGCCCGCCCGGGCCCGCGGAGGTGCGCGACCTCGCCGACGCCGTGCTGTCGGGCGTCTTCACCGCCGACCTCGCCGTCGCGCTCGAGCGGGCGGGCGCCTTCTGCCGTGTGCTGGCCACGGGCTCCGCCCTGGACGCGGACCTCGTCGAGGACGCCGAGCTCGCCGGGCGGATCACGGCCGGCGCCGCCGGGCTGCTGCGGACCGCCGAGGAGCTCGAGGGGGCCGCGGCCCTCTGGCGGGCCGACCGTCTGGACTGAGCCCGGGTGCCCACGGTCGGGCGGGCACGTACCATGGACGCCGACGCCGGGCCGCGGTAGCCCCGGGCTCCACCTGGTGCCGCTCCGAGCGGCCTTCGCGCCGAGAGGCGCTCCCGGCCCGGCGTCTCACTCCCCGGCCATCGTCTCGCCCCCCGGTCCGCCCCGCCGCCCGCGGGACGTGTGAACACCCGGTGACCGTGCGGGGGACGGCAGGTGTGGCAGATCCGACACCCCGACGTTTGGCCCCGCGGTCACGCCCTGCCCTAGCCTGAGCCCGACCGCGTGCCCTTTCGGACCGGGAGCTCCCCGTGAGACTGCGCCTGACCCCGCGCAACGCTTCCTTCTTCGACCTCCTCGCCGAGTCGGCGAGCCACCTCGTGCGTGGCGCGGCCCTGCTGGCCGAGCTCCTCGGCGCCGACAAGGCGGACCGCCAGGCGATCGCGACGCGGCTCCGCGAGGCGGAGCACGACGCGGACGAGGCGACGCACACGATCATGCGCAACCTCAACCAGACGTTCGTGACGCCGTTCGACAGGGACGACATCTACGGGCTGGCGAGCCGGCTCGACGACTGCATGGACGCGATGGAGGAGGCGGGCGACCTCGTCGTGCTCTACGAGCTCGACACCCTGCCCGACCTCGTGGTCGCCCAGGTCGACGTGCTCCGGCGGTGTGCGGAGCTCACGGCGGACGCCATGCCGCGGCTGCGTTCCATGAAGAACCTCACGGAGTACTGGGTCGAGATCAACCGCCTCGAGAACGAGGGTGACCGCACCTACCGGCGGCTCGTGGCCGAGCTGTTCAACGACGGCATGGACCCCATCGAGCTGATGAAGCTCAAGGAGGTCGTGGACACCCTGGAGCTTGCCGCGGACAGCTTCGAGCGGGTGGCCAACACCGTCGAGACGATCGCGCTCAAGGAGTCCTGAGCCCCGTGGAGCTCGTCCTCGTCGTCGTGGTGGTCGCGTTCGCCCTCGGCTTCGACTACACCAACGGCTTCCACGACGCCGCGAACGCCATCGCGACCTCCGTCTCGACCCGTGCGCTCACGCCACGGGCGGCACTGATCATGGCTGCGGTGTTCAACCTGGTCGGTGCGATGCTCGGCACGGAGGTCGCCCAGACCATCGGCAGCGGGATCATCGACATCACGGAGTCCGAGAGCACGCACCTGGGCCTGGTGATGGTGCTGTCCGCCGTCGTCGGCGCGATCGTGTGGAACCTCATCACGTGGTGGTTCGGCATGCCGTCGTCGTCCTCGCACGCGCTGATCGGCGCCCTGACGGGTGTGGGCCTGGCGTCGGGCATCACCGTGCACTGGGACGTCATCCTCGACAAGGTCGTCATCCCGATGATCGTGTCGCCGATCGTCGGCTTCGCGCTGGCGTTCGTGCTCATGGTCGCCCTGCTGTGGGCCTTCAGGAACGCCAACCCGCACAAGGTCACCCGCCGCTTCCGCATCACGCAGACGGCATCCGCCGCGGCCATGGCCCTCGGCCACGGCCTCCAGGACGCGCAGAAGACGATGGGCGTCATCGTCCTCGCGCTCGTCGCCGGCGGCGTGCAGGACGACAGCCAGATCCCGCTGTGGGTCAAGCTCTCCGCCGCCGGCGCGATCTCGCTCGGCACGTACTCCGGCGGCTGGCGCATCATGCGCACGCTCGGCCGGCGGGTCATCGAGCTCGACCCGGCCCGGGGTTTCGTCGCGGAGACGGTGGCGGCGTCGGTGCTCTACACGACCGCGTTCGCGTTCCACGCCCCCATCTCGACGACGCAGACCATCACCTCGGCGATCATGGGCGTCGGCGCGACCAAGCGGCTGTCGGCGGTGCGCTGGGGCGTCGCCGGGAACATCGCACTCGCCTGGGTGCTGACCATCCCCGCCGCGGCGACGGTGGCCGCCCTCATGTACTGGCTGCTCGCCGCGTTCATCGGCTGACGGGCGCCTACCGGGCGTGCGCCGGGCGGTGCGTCTCGAGCGCCACGACCCGCGCCGCCGGCCCCGCTCCGGCCACGTGCGCGACGAGGACCTCACCGGTGCGCAGCCAGGGGTCGCGCGCGGGCACGACGCCGGTCGTCCACCGCCGGCTCGCCTCGCCGACGGCGGCCATCACGGCCTCCAGCGCCGGCCGGTGCGTGCACACGAGGGCGTCGCGGGGGTCGGTGAGGTAGGGCAGCACAGCGGCCATGGTGGCGCGCCGGTCCGCCTGGTAGGCGTCCTCGGTGAGTGCGTCCACCAGGCGGGGGCGCAGGCCCGTCCGCTCGGCGTACGGGGTGACGGTGCGCCGGCAGCGGGCCCAGGGGCTGGTGGCCACCTCGCCGACGCCGAACGCCGCGAGGACGTCGACCAGCGCCCGGGCCTGCGCCTCGCCC
>JAEWQZ010000323.1 GCA_023460255.1 Actinomycetes bacterium | reverse complement strand
CCGGCTCGCGGAGGTCACCGCCGAGCACCCACCGCCGCACTCGCCCGAGCACCCACCGCCGCACTTGTGACAGGTGGTGACTGTGATGCCCCTGTGACACCACACGGGTCACTCCCGCCACATGCGTCACAAGTGCGGCGGTATGTGCTCGCGGGGGCGGGGTGGGAGGGGTCCGGGCCTCGAGCGGCGGTGTGTGCTCGCGGGGGCGGGCGGGAGGGGTCGGGCGACGGGCGGCGGGGTGGGAGGGGTCCGGGCGTCGTGCGGCGGTGTGTGCTCGCGGGGGCGGGGTGGGAGCGTCAGGCGTCCGACGACGCGGGGGGCTCGTCCTTGCCCGCCTCCTCCAGGGCGTCGGCCTCCTCCTTGGTCTCGTGCACCGCCTGGTCGGCGTGCTCCGGGGGGCCGTAGACGGTCCACAGGATGAGCGGGTTCTCCCCCGTGTTCAGGAAGTTGTGCTTGCGTCCCGCCGGCACGACGACGACGTCACCGGCCGCCACCTTGCGCTTCTGACCGCTCACCTGCGCCTCGCCGACGCCGCTGACGAACGCGAGGACCTGGTCCACGCCCTCGTGGATCTCCTCGCCGATCTCCCCACCCGGCGGGACCGTCATGATGACCAGCTGGGTGTGCGTGCCCGTCCACAGCACCTGGCGGAAGTCCGCGCTCTGCTCGGCGACGGTGGCGATCGTGTAGTGCTCCACTGCTCCTCCTCGATGGGGTGCTGTCGGTGACGCGGGGCGGTGCGGGCCGGTGGCCGGCCGTTCAGGTCGGGTCGGACGTGCGGCCCCGCGAGAGCCGCAGGGCGCGGCCGGCGGCGACGTCGTCCGCGACCTTCTCCTGGCGCTTGACGCTCGCCGCGGTGTCCTTCGGCGGCAGCTGGATCGCCTCCTCCGCCTCGATCCCGCCCTGGAGCTGGCGGGCGCGCTCGAGCTCGGCGTCCAGCTCGGCGCCGAACAGGAGCGCGTTGTTCGTGATCCACAGCCAGAGCAGGAAGATGATCACGCCCGCGAGCGCGCCGTAGGTCGCGTCGTAGCTGGCGAACCCGGACACGTAGAACGCGAATCCCGCCGTGCCGAGGGCCCACACCAGCAGGGCCGCGCACGCGCCGACGCTGATCCAGCGGAACCTCGGCTGCCGCACGTTCGGCGTCCAGTGGTAGAGGATCGCGATCGTCAGGGCGACCAGGGCCACGATCACCGGCCACTTCGCGACGCCCCAGACGGTGACGGTCGCGTCGGACAGCCCGACGGCGCCGCCGATCGCCTCGGCGACGGGGCCCGAGAGCACCATCGCGGCCAGCGCGAGCGCGACCAGCAGCACCGTGGCGAGCGTGACGACCAGCAGGGCCGGGCGCAGCTTCCAGAACGGGCGTCCCTCGTCGGTCTCGTAGATGCGGTTCATCGCACGCGCGAAGGCCGCCACGTAGCCGGACGCCGACCACAGGGCGACGGCGAGGCCACCGACGAGCGCGAGCCCGGCCTGGTCCTGGGACGCCAGGTTGCGGATGACGGCCTCGACCTGGTCGAGCTCGATGTCGCCGGTCGCCCGCGTGACCAGGTCCATGACGTCCTCGACGACCGCCTCCGCGTCGCTGAACAGGCCGAGCACCGACACGAGCGCGAGCACTGCGGGGAACAGGGCCAGGACCGCGAAGAAGGTCAGCGCCGCGGCGAGGTCGGTGGCGTCGTCGAGCTGGTACTCGCGCACCGTCATGCGCAGCACGTGCTTCCAGGACGGCTTGGTCAGGCGCGGGGGCGACTCCGGCTTGCGGGGGTCCTCCGGTTCCGGCGCGTCGGCGCGGTCGGCCGCGGCGCCGACGGCGGCCGTCGGGTCGGTCACGGCGTCTCCTCCGGTGTCGATGGCCACTGGTCGAGCATCGCCCGAACCGGCGCCGACCGCCTGTCGAGACGCGTCGGCGGGCCATCGGAAAGCGGACCGGCGTGGGGACCGCGCATCACGGTTCGGTCACAAGGTTTGACACCGCCAGGGCGGCTGCAGCACCGTTGCCCCATCGCGCTGAGACCGGTCCCATCGACGGGGCGGTCCGGGAACGGTCGTCACTGGGACCGGTCTCAGTGCGGCGCGCAGAGCTGCGCCGGCATCCCCGCCGGAGCGGCACGGGCGGCGGGCCCGCCCTCGAGACGAAGGAGTCACCAGTGCGCCACACGAGGAAGCGGGCCGTCGGGCTCGTGGCCGGCCTCTCCACCCTCGCCCTCATCGCGAGCGGCTGCGGGACGGGCGAGGAGACCGACGACCCGGGCACCGGCGAGGAGCCCGACACCACCGAGGAGGAGATCACCCTCACGATCTCCACCTTCAACGAGTGGGGCTACGACACGCTGCTCGACCAGTACATGGAGCTGCACCCGAACATCACCATCGAGCACAACAAGTTCGCGACCTCCAACGAGGCGCGCGACCAGTTCAACACCTCGCTCGCGGCGGGCTCCGGCCTGGCCGACGTCGTCGGCGTCGAGGTCGACTGGATGCCCGAGATCATGCAGTACTCCGACCAGTTCGTGGACCTGACCTCCGACTCCGTCGAGGGCCGCTGGCAGGACTGGAAGCTCGGCCAGGCGACGACGCCGGACGGCAAGCTCGTCGGCTACGGCACCGACATCGGCCCTGAGGCCATCGCCTACCGCGCCGACCTGTTCGCCGCTGCCGGCCTGCCCTCGGACCGCGACGAGGTCGCCGAGCTCTTCGGCGGCGACGACGCCACCTGGGACGACTTCTTCTCCGTCGGCGAGCAGTTCACGGCCAGCTCCGACGTCCCGTTCTACGACTCGGGCGCCGCGATCTACCAGGGCCTGGTGAACCAGATCGAGGTCGCGTACGAGGACCCCGAGAGCAACGAGATCATCGCCATCGACAACGCCGAGGTCCGTGAGGCCTACGACATGGTCATGGCGAACACCGACCTCTCCGCCGGCCTGCAGCAGTGGGGCGAGGACTGGACCAACGCGTTCCAGAACGACGGCTTCGCGGTCATGCTCGCCCCGTCGTGGATGCTCGGCGTCATCTCCGGCAACGCCGAGGGCGTCGAGGGCTGGGACGTGGCCCCCGTCTTCCCCGGCGGCGGCGGCAACTGGGGCGGCTCGTTCCTCACCGTCCCGACGCAGTCGGCACACCCGGAGGCGGCCAAGGCCCTCGCCGACTGGCTGACCGCGCCCGAGCAGCAGCTCATCGCTTTCGGCACCACGGGCAACTTCCCGAGCCAGGTCGACGCACAGACCTCCGACGAGCTCGCAGCGATCACGAACCCGTTCTTCAACGACGCGCCGATCGGCGAGATCTTCGCCGAGCGCGCCGCGGCCGTGACCGTGGCCCCGTACAAGGGCCCGAACTACTTCGCGGTCAACGACGCGATGGCGCAGGCCATCAACCGGGTCGAGGTGGACGGCACCGACGACGCCGCGTCGTCGTGGGCCAAGTGGGTCGAGGCCGTCGAGGCCCTCGGCTGACGCACTCGGCCGGGCCGTCGGCTCCCCTTTGCCGACGGCCCGGCCGCCCCGCCCGACGGCGGCGCGCACCCCGCCGTCGGGCACAGCCCACGCAGGCACAGCCCACCCGAGCGCCGACGGTCAGCACCGACGGACCAGCACCGAAGGACCCGCATGTCCACGCAGACATCGACCCGACCGGGACGCCGGCGCGGCACCCCCGAGTCGGCACCCGACTCCTTCGTCCCGCCCCGGCGCATCGGCTTCCGCCAGTCGCTCGGCCGCTGGGACGTCAAGGTCTCCCCGTACCTGTACGTGTCGCCGTTCTTCGTGGTCTTCGCGATCACGGGGCTGTTCCCGCTGCTCTACACGGGCTTCGTCTCGCTGCACGAGTGGGACCTGCTGGGCGGCCAGGGCGAGTTCGTCGGGCTGGAGAACTTCAGCCAGGTGCTGGGCCAGGCGTTCTTCTGGAAGGCGCTGCGCAACACCGTCTCGATCTTCCTGCTCTCGTCGGTGCCGCAGGTGATCATGGCGATCGTGCTGGCCGCGCTGCTGCACGCCAACCTGCGCGCGCGCACCTTCTGGCGGATGGGCGTCCTGCTCCCCTACGTCGTCGCGCCGGTCGCCGTCGCCCTGGTGTTCTCCAAGATGTTCGCCGACAGCTCCGGCATGATCAACGCGATCCTCGAGCAGATCGGCATGAACCCCATCGCGTGGCACTCCGACCCGTTCTGGTCGCACGTCGCCATCGCGACGATGGTCAACTTCCGGTGGACGGGCTACAACACCCTGATCTTCCTGGCCGCCATGCAGGCCATCCCGCAGGACCTGTACGAGGCCGCGGTGATCGACGGCGCCTCCCGGGTACGGCAGTTCTTCTCCGTCACCGTGCCCATGGTCCGCCCGACCCTCATCTTCGTGATCATCACCTCCACCATCGGCGGCCTGCAGATCTACGACGAGCCGCGGATGTTCGACCAGATGGGCCAGGGGGGCAACGACCGCCAGTGGCTCACCGCCACGCTCTACCTGTACGAGCTCGGCTGGCGGAACACCAACCTGGGGCGGGCCGCGGCCGTGGCGTGGCTGCTGTTCCTCGTGATCATCGCGTTCTCCGTCGCCAACTACCTGCTCACCCGCCGGATCGCGGGCGACGACGGCGTCACCCGCCTCGACAGGCGCACCGCCCGGGCCCGCGCCCGGGCCGCCGGCGCCGCCGGAAGGAGCCCCCGATGAGCGCGCCCTCCGTCCCGATGATCCGGCAGACCGCCGGCGCCCGCGCCGCGCGCTCGGCCGCCCGGCGACGCAACGGCGTCGGCTCCGAACGCCGGCCCCGCTGGCTGACCTACACGCTGCTGACCCTCGCCCTGCTCGTCTCCGCCTACCCGCTGTACTTCGCCGTCCAGCTCGCGTCCTCGACGTCCGCGGAGATCGCCCAGAACCCGATCCCCACGCTGCTGCCGGGCGGCGAGCTGCTCGACAACATCAAGCGCGTGCTGGAGGCCGACATCGACCTGTGGCAGGCGATGCTCAACTCGCTGATCGTGTCCACGGCCACCGCTGTCTCGGTCGTCATGTTCGCGACGCTCGCCGGGTACTCGTTCGCCAAGCTGCGCTTCCGTGGGCGCCGCCCGCTGCTGGTCTTCGTCATCGCGACGATGGCGGTGCCGACCCAGCTCGGCGTCGTCCCCCTGTTCATCGTCATGCGGGAGCTCGGCCTCGTCGGCAGCCTCTGGGCCGTGATCCTGCCCGGGATGGTCACCGCGTTCGGCGTCTTCTGGATGACGCAGTACCTCGAGGCGGCGCTGCCCTACGAGCTCATCGAGGCCGCGCGCGTCGACGGCGCGTCGATGCTCCGCACGTTCTGGAGCGTCGCCCTGCCCGCGGCCCGCCCGGCCGCGACGATGCTCGGCCTGTTCACGTTCATCGCCTCGTGGACCAACTTCTTCTGGCCGTCGATCGTGCTCGGGACGAAGAACCCCACGCTGCCCGTCGCGCTCCAGCTCCTCCAGGCGGGCTTCTTCAAGGACATCGCGCTGATCATGGCCGGCGTGGTGGTCTCGGTGATCCCGCTGATCGTGCTCTTCGTCGTCGCGGGCCGCCAGCTCGTCGCAGGCATCATGCAGGGCGCGGTGAAGGGATGAGCCAGGCGACCGACGGGCTGCCCGACGGCGAGCCCGTCACGTTCCCCCCGGACTTCCTCTGGGGGGCGGCCACCGCGGCGTACCAGATCGAGGGGGCGGCGGGCACGGACGGCCGGACGCCCTCGATCTGGGACACGTTCGCGCGGGTGCCGGGCGCCGTCGTCGGCGGGGACACCGGCGACGTGGCCTGCGACCACTACCACCGCTGGCCCGAGGACCTCGACATCGTCCGGGACCTCGGCCTGCGGGCGTACCGGTTCTCCACCTCGTGGCCGCGCGTCGTGCCCGAGCCCGGACGGATCGAGCCGCGCGGGCTGGACTTCTACTCCCGGCTGGTGGACGGGCTGCTCGAGCGCGGCGTGCAGCCGTGGCTCACCGTCTACCACTGGGACCTGCCGCAGTGGCTCGAGGACCGGGGCGGCTGGGCCTCCCGCGACGTCGTCGACCGGATGACCGAGTACGCCCTGGCCCTGCACGACCGGCTCGGCGACCGGGTGCGGCACTGGACCACCCTCAACGAGCCGTGGTGCTCGGCGTTCCTCGGCTACGCCGGCGGGCAGCACGCGCCGGGGCGGCAGGAGCCGCAGGCCGCGGTCTCCGCGATGCACCACCTGCTGCTCGCCCACGGGCGCACGACCCGGGCGCTGCGCGCCGTCGACCGGACCGCGACCCTCGGCCTCACCGTGAACTGCACGGTCGCCGACCCCGCGCACCTCTGGCACCCGGCGGACGCCGACCTCGCCGCCCGCACCGAGCTGCTGCTCCAGCGGGTGTTCGTCGAGCCCGCGCTGCGCGGGCGCTACCCCGACGCCGCGGTGGAAGCCTTCGCCGCGGCCGGCACCACGATCCCGGTGCGCGACGGGGACCTCGCGGAGATCGCCGCACCCGTGGACTTCCTCGGCGTGAACTACTACAACGGCGGCGCCGTGTGCGCCCACCCCGTGCAGGGCCCGGACGCGCTGCCCACGCAGGCCTCCGTGACGCGGGCCACGTCGGACCCGAACGTCGGCCTCGGCCCCTCGTGGCTCGTCTCGCGCGACCTGCCGCGCACGGCCATGGACTGGGAGGTCCAGCCGGACGGGCTGCGTCGCCTCCTCGAGACCCTGCACCGCGAGTACACGGGCCCGGCCGGCATCCCGCTGTACGTCACCGAGAACGGTGCGGCGTTCGACGACGTCGTCGAGCCCGACGGGTCCGTCGAGGACCACGAGCGCACGGCGTACCTCGTGGAGCACCTGGCCGCCGTGCGTCAGGCCATCGCGGCGGGCGCGGACGTGCGGGGGTACTTCGTCTGGTCGCTGCTCGACAACTTCGAGTGGGCCTACGGGTACGACAAGCGGTTCGGCGTGGTGCACGTGGACTTCGACACGCTGGCCCGCACGCCCAAGCGCAGCGCGCGCGTCGTCTCGCAGGTCGCACGCACCGGGCGACTCGACCCGACGATGATCACTGCGGGTACGGTCGGGACGTGACGACGCACGAGCCCGGCGTGGCCGAAGCAGGCGCCACTCCCCCGGCGTCCCGTCGTCGGACCGGGGCCGCGACGATCCGCCAGGTCGCCGCGCTCGCCGGGGTGAGCCGGGCGACGGCGTCGCGGGTCATCAACGGCGGGCACCTCGTCAGCCCCGAGGCCCGGGCGGCGGTCGAGGCCGCGATCGCCGAGCTGCACTTCGTCCCGAACCCCGTGGCCCGCTCGCTCGCGACGCGGCGCACCGGCTCGGTCGCGCTCGTCATCCCCGAGCCCAACCGGCGGGTGCTGGCGGACCCGTTCTTCGCAGGCATCGTCGACGGCCTGTCGATGGCCCTCGAGGAGGAGGACCTCCAGATGGTCCTGCTCGTCGCCCGCGATGCGCTGAGCGCCCGGAAGGCGGCGCACTACGTGACCACCGGCCACGTGGACGGCGCCGTCGTCGCCTCGCACCACCGCGACGACGGGCTCAACGGGACGCTCGTCGAGTCCGGCCTGCCGACGGTCTTCATCGGGCGACCGCTGGACGTGACGGCCGCCCACTACGTCGACACGGACAACCCCCGCGGCGCACGCCTCGCGACCGAGCACCTCGTGTCCCGCGGCCACCGCCGCATCGCGACGATCGCCGGCCCGGGAGACATGACCGCAGGTCTGGACCGCCTGACCGGCTGGCGGGACGCGATGGCGTCGGCCGGCCTGCCTGACGACGCGGTCGAGTACGGCGACTTCACCGCCGGCAGCGGGGCGGAGGCGATGGCGCGGCTGCTCGACCGGGTGCCCGACCTGGACGCGGTCTTCGTCGCGAACGACCTCATGGCGTCCGGCGCCCTGCTCCAGATCTTCGCCCGCGGGCTGACGGTGCCCGGGGACATCGCGGTGTTCGGTTTCGACGACATCGGTGTCGCCGAGAGCACCACCCCGCCGCTCAGCACGGTGGCGCAGCCGCTGACCTCGATGGCGGCGCGCGCCGGCCACCTGCTCGCCTCGCTGCTGCGGGGGGAGCAGGTCCCGTCCGGGCCGGTGCTCTTCGAGCCGCGGATCACGCTGCGCGAGTCGGCCTGAGCCCGACGCCCGACCCGCTCAGCTCGGCGGCGGGAGGGATGCGCCGCGCGAGCGGGTCCCCGGCTCCACCCGCCCCCGTCGGCCGGCCATCGGGACGGCTCGGCGGGCGCTCGTGTACGCGGGGTCGCGCAGCGCGGTCACCCAGGGGTAGGTGTCCAGCCCGGGCGGCGCGTCGAGCGGGTCGAAGCGCACGGGCGGGTCGACGTCGTCGGCGAGCGGGCCGCCGACCACGAGCCGGCCGAACGGCCGCCACGCGCCGAGGAGGCCGTCGCACCACGCCAGGCGCAGTCGCAGGGGCTCCGCCGCGAGCTCGGCCGCCAGCGTCGCCGGCTCGAACGGCAGCCGCGCTCGCGGGTGGGGCCGGGCCGCGAGGAGCACCGGCCCGCGCGGTCCGCGGAGCGGCAGCACGCTCGTGAACATGCCGTGGCCGAACGTCCGCTGCGGCGCCAGCACGTGCCGGAGCACGGGCGCTTCCCCGCTCGACGACAGCAGCACGTCGACGGTCGTGCCGTCGGCCTGGTGC
>JAEWQZ010000322.1 GCA_023460255.1 Actinomycetes bacterium | reverse complement strand
CAGCCGCTCGGCCCGCGGCAGGGGCGGCAGGGGGGCCAGGGGGTCGTCCCAGCGCTCGTCGTCGGGCGCCAGGCCGAGGGCGACCAGGGCGGCCTGGGCGACCCGGCGGTGCCCGTCGGTGTTGAGGTGGATCCGGTCCGGCGCCCACATCCGCCAGTCGCGCAACGAGCGCATGCCCCACACGTCGAGCACGTGCGCGCCGTGCCGGCGGGCGATCGTCCACACGTGGGCGTTGAGGACCGCGACCCTGGCCCGGTTGGCGCGGATGAGCGGGCTGTCGCGGCTGTCCATCCCGGTGGCGAGCAGGACGTCGGCGCCCGCCGCACGCAGCCGGACCACCGCCCGCTCGAGGTCCGCCGCGAGCCGGTCGGGGTCCGAGCCGGGGCGCAGCGTGTCGTTGCCGCCGCCTACGAGGCTGACGAGGTCCGGCCCCAGCGCGAGGGCGGCGGGCACCTGCTCCCGCAGGATCGGCGCGAGCAGGCGTCCGCGGACGGCGAGGTTCGCGTAGCGCAGGACGCCGTCGTGGTCGCCCGTGCCGGCACCGTCCCCACCCCTGTCGGCACCCCCTGTGCGGCTCACCCGCTCCGCGAGGTGGCCGGCGAGCAGGTCGGCCCAGCCCCGGCAGGCGAGGTCCGTCCGGTCCGACGTCCGGTCCGGCGGGGCGCCGTCCGGGACGTCCCACAGGCCCTCGGTGAACGAGTCGCCCAGGGCCACGTAGCGGCGCCAGCGCGGTGCCCCGTCGAGCGGCGGGGAGAGCGGTGGGCGGACGCCGTCGTCGGCTGAGCCGGAGGACCGGGTGAAATCCACTGCCGCAGTGTGCTCCTATGCGCACGAGAGGGGCCAATCGGGCGCGCGCAGCGGGTGAGAGGGCTGGACGTGGGGGCCCCGCGGGGTCATCCTGAGTTCGTCAGCGACAACGGCAAACCCATCGCGAGGTGGGGACGCAAAGCCACGGGACTCACGTAGTCAGCCGGGCTACCGAACGACAGGGTCACCATGAACGTCACCTGGACGTGGACCAGCCTCCCGGAACGGCGCGTGCACCTGCACGCCTTCCCGGGCTTCCACGACACCCCTTAGCCCCCACCGGGCACTCGCCCGCGCCCTGAGCGCGGGTGGTGCCGGACAGGAGGTCCGGCACGGGGTGCAGAACCCAGGCAGACGTCATGGAACCCATGGAGGGGTACCGATGAACACCCGAGTAGCCAGGAAGGCAGCAGCTGTGGCACTCGTCGGGCTTGCGGCAGTCGGCGTGCGGACGGCGTCCGCGGCCGGGTCGCTGGGGGACCCCTTCGAGATCCTGATCGGGAACGAGGCGGCGGCTGCGTGCAGCTCGTCGCAGATCAGTGTGGACTACGACGTCGCGTACGACGCCGCACTGCGTGGATACGGCGTGGCCGCCGCCCAGCTGTCGGGGCTGGACGAGCGGTGCGAGGGCTGGGACGTCATCGTCTCGCTCTCCGGGCCCGGGGGGGCCGTGCTCGCCGAGATGACAGCAGTGGTGGCTGGGGAAGAGATGCGCGTCGAGGTGCCATCGGCAACGCCGGTGGCAGCCGAGCACCTGGCCGGGGTGGCCGTGGTGCTCAGGGGGGCTGAGGCGTAGGACCTCACCGGCGGCCGGCGGTGGACCGTGGGGACGGACCACCGCCGGCCGGAGGGGTCGCCGGCCTCGCCCAGTCGACAGGACCCGCGCCCTGCTGAGCCAGCAGGGCGTTCACGCGTGAGAACGGCCGGGAGCCGAAGAAGCCACGGTCCGCCGACATCGGGCTCGGGTGGGCGCTCGCCACGACCGGCACGCCGCGCAGCGCCGGGGCGACCTGCTGCGCGTCGCGCCCCCACAGGACCGCGACGAGCGGTCCGCCCCGCTCGACCAGCGCGGCCACCGCGCGGTCGGTGACCTCCTGCCAGCCCAGGTGCCGGTGCGACCCGGGCTGCCCCTCGCGCACGGTGAGCACCCTGTTCAGGAGCAGCACGCCCTGCTCGGCCCAGCCGCCGAGGTCGCCGGAGGGACCGGGCGCACCGCCGACGTCGTCGACCAGCTCGCGGTAGACGTTCTGCAGGGACCGCGGCAGCGGACGCACGTGCGGCGCCACCGAGAAGGCCAGGCCGACGGGGTGCCCGCGGGTCGGGTAGGGGTCCTGGCCGACGACGAGCACGCGCACCTCGGCGAGCGGCCGCGCGAAGGCCCGCAGCACGGCGTCGGGCGCGGGCAGGTAGGGGCGGCCGGCTGCCGTCTCGGCGCGCAGGGCGTCCCCGATGGCGCGCAGCCGCGGCTCGACGGGGGCCAGTGCCGACGCCCAGTCGGGCGCCATGATCTCGTCCAGCGGGAGGCGCGGCACGGGGGGAGACTAGCGCCGGTCGGGGCGGCGCCGGGGTGCCGGCGCCGAGATGCCTTGGGTCGGCGGGACGCCGACGGGAGGCCGTCCGGACGCCGACGGGAGGCCGTCCGGACGCCGTCGGCGTAATGACACCCGTGTGATTCCGCGGGTAGCATGGGGACGCACCACCGAACGCCCCCGTGGAGGACAGATGGACGGCTCGCTCGCGGCCCTGGCCGGCGCCCCCTCGGCGACGGGCCTGTCGGAGCGGGACCAGGAGATCCTCGCCTTCGAGCGCCAGTGGTGGAAGTACGCCGGGGCCAAGGAGCAGGCGATCCGGGAGCTCTTCGGGATGTCCGCCACGCGGTACTACCAGGTGCTCAACGCGCTGGTGGACTCGCCGGCGGCGCTCGCCCACGACCCGATGCTCATCAAGCGCCTGCGCCGTATGCGCACGTCGCGCCAGCGGGCCCGCACCGCGCGCCGCCTGGGTATCGAAGCCTGACCACGCCCCGCGCGCGCTAGCCTGTCCGCCGTGAAGCAGGGCTCCTACCAGTATCCTCCCGACGAGTTCGACGCCGCCGCCCGGGCAGGCGGGCCACGGGGCGTCCACCGGGCACCCCGGTCGCGCTGGAGCCGGTGGTGGCCGTTCCTCGTGGTGCTCGTCGTGTTCCCCGCGCTCGCGTACGCCGGCGTGACGATCCTGTCCGACTGGGACGGGCTGTCGGGCGGCGACTCCGCCGAGGAGCCCGAGGACGCGGCCGCCGAGGAACCCGAGGACGCCGCGGAGGAGGAGCCCGCCGACCCGGAGACCCCGGCGGACGAGCCGACGACCGAGGAGCCGGCGCCCCCGCCCCCGCCGCTGGACCAGGCGCGCCCCGTCGACGTCTACAACTCCACGGGCCGCTCGGGCCTGGCCGGCAACGCGGCGGACCGGCTCGAGGCCGCCGGCTTCAGCGACGTCTCCGCCCTGAACTGGGAGTCGGAGGACCCGGCGGCGTCGATCGTCTACTACGGCGTCGCGACGGACATCACGACGGCCCAGACGGTCGGCAGCACGCTCGGCATCGCGCAGGTCGTGGAGTCGGCCGAGCTCGCGCCCGAGGGAATCGTCGTCGTCCTGGCCGGGGACTACGTCGCCACCTGAGCGGGTCGCGGCTGGACGCGTCGGCCGGCTGGCCGGGCGTGCGTCCGCCGGCGAGTCGGCCGGGGCGCGTGGAACGGGTGCGCTCCGGCGCGACCTGCATGCGCCCCGTCGTGCACGGCGTCGGCGCACCCGCCTTGCACTCGACAGGGGAGAGTGCCAATAATCGCCTTAGCACTCTCCGGGTGAGAGTGACAGCATCAACCGGCCGGTGGTGAGGGTCGGACGGCGACGGGACGTGACCGTTCGCCGCCCGGCGCGTCCGTCGCGGGCACCCCGGCCGACACATCCGCCACTACCGGAGGATCCATCCGAATGGCCAAGATCATCGCCTTCGACGAGGAGGCCCGGCGCGGCATGGAGCGTGGCATGAACGCTCTCGCCGACGCCGTCAAGGTCACGCTCGGTCCCAAGGGCCGCAACGTCGTCCTCGAGAAGAAGTGGGGCGCGCCCACCATCACCAACGACGGCGTCTCGATCGCCAAGGAGATCGAGCTCGAGGAGCCGTTCGAGAAGATCGGCGCCGAGCTCGTCAAGGAGGTCGCGAAGAAGACCGACGACGTCGCCGGTGACGGCACGACCACCGCGACGGTGCTCGCGCAGGCGCTGGTCAAGGAGGGCCTGCGCAACGTCGCGGCCGGCGCCAACCCGATCGCGCTCAAGCGCGGCATCGAGAAGGCCGTCGAGGCCGTCACGGCTGCGCTGCTGGCGAACGCCAAGGACGTCGAGACCAAGGAGGAGATCGCCGCCACGGCCGCCATCTCCGCCGGCGACGTCGCGATCGGCGAGCTCATCGCCGAGGCGATGGACAAGGTCGGCAACGAGGGCGTCATCACCGTCGAGGAGTCCAGCGCGCTCGGTCTCGAGCTCGAGCTCACCGAGGGCATGCGCTTCGACAAGGGCTTCCTGTCGGCGTACTTCGTGACCGACCCGGAGCGCCAGGAGGCCGTCCTCGAGGACGCCTACGTGCTGCTCGTCGAGTCCAAGATCAGCAACGTCAAGGACATGCTCCCGCTGCTCGAGAAGGTCATCCAGGCCGGCAAGCCGCTCCTGGTGATCTCCGAGGACGTCGAGGGCGAGGCCCTGGCCACGCTCGTCGTGAACAAGATCCGTGGCACCTTCAAGTCCGTCGCCGTGAAGGCCCCGGGCTTCGGCGACCGCCGCAAGGCGATGCTCCAGGACATGGCCATCCTCACCGGCGGCCAGGTCATCTCCGAGACCGTCGGCCTGAAGCTGGAGAACGCGGGCCTCGAGCTGCTCGGCCAGGCCCGCAAGGTCGTCGTCACCAAGGACGAGACGACCATCGTCGAGGGCCAGGGCGACCCGGACCAGATCGCCGGTCGCGTCGCGCAGATCCGTTCCGAGATCGAGAACACGGACTCGGACTACGACCGCGAGAAGCTCCAGGAGCGCCTCGCCAAGCTGGCCGGCGGCGTCGCCGTCATCAAGGCCGGCGCGGCCACCGAGGTCGAGCTGAAGGAGCGCAAGCACCGCATCGAGGACGCCGTGCGCAACGCGAAGGCGGCCGTCGAGGAGGGCATCGTCGCCGGTGGTGGCGTCGCCCTCATCCAGGCGGGCAAGGACGCGTTCGAGAAGCTCGAGCTCGAGGGCGACGAGGCGACGGGCGCACGCATCGTGCAGCTCGCCATCGACGCGCCGCTCAAGCAGATCGCCATCAACGCCGGCCTCGAGGGCGGCGTCGTGGCCGAGAAGGTGCGCCACCTGCCCTCGGGCCAGGGCCTCAACGCCGCGACCGGCGAGTACGAGGACCTGCTCGCGGCCGGCGTCGCCGACCCGGTCAAGGTGACCCGCTCCGCGCTGCAGAACGCGGCGTCGATCGCGGCCCTGTTCCTCACCACGGAGGCCGTGGTCGCGGACAAGCCGGAGAAGGCCGCGGCTCCCGCCGGTGGCGACGGCGGCATGGGCGGCATGGACTTCTGATCCGCCGCTGACCTGCCAGACGACGACGGCGGGCGTCCCCTTCGGGGGGCGCCCGCCGTCGTCCGTGCGTCGTGCGTCCGTGCGTCGTGCGTCCGTGCGTCCCGACGTCCCCCTTGTGTGGAGCGTTGTGCGGCGACACGCCGGGCGTGTCGCTGCACAACGCTCCACACAACCACCGCAGGACGACGGGACGCTCCGCACATCCGTGGAACGCTCCGCACAAGCGGGGGGAGGGGGGACGTCAGCGGCGGTCGCGGGCGCGGACCCGCAGGCCGGACGCGCGGAGGCGCCGGACCAGGTCGCGCCCGTCGACGAGGACGGCGCCCTGGCGCAGCAGCTCCGGGTAGGCCTCGGCCGGAACGTCGTAGTGGTCCAGGTCGAACCCGCGCACGGGGACCCCGGCGGCGGCGGCCACGCGATGGAGCTCCGCCAGCGAGGTGTCGCTGACGAGGTGGCCCCACAGCCGCCCGTGCCGTGGCCAGATCGGCGGGTCCAGCAGGACCGTCACAGCCGCTCGCAGGTGGTGCGCATCCGGCGATTGAACCACCGCCGGCGAACCACCGCGTCGACGTCAGCGCAGGAAGAGCCGGGACGCGGCGGCCTCGGCGTCGGCGTAGTGCTGCGCCGCCGCCCCGAGGGCGGCGGTGATCTGGTCCAGGCTCGCCTCGACGCGCTGCTGGGTCGCCGTCCAGTCCCCGACGACGCCGGCGAACGCGGTCGCCGCCCCGCCGCGCCACGCCCCCTGGAGCTCGGTGAGGTGGCGGAGCAGAGCCGCCACCTCCGCCCGGATCGCCGACACCGACGCCCCCGCCGCCGCTCCGGCCTGCGCGACGACCGCGCTGTCCACCTCGTACCGCATGTTGTGCTCCCTTCGTCACCGGCGACGCTAGGCGCGCGCGTCGGCGGGCGGTGCCCGGTGC
>JAEWQZ010000321.1 GCA_023460255.1 Actinomycetes bacterium | reverse complement strand
GCCCAGGTGCGCGCGCAGGCCGACACGCTCGCGGCCGAGCTGGCGACGCTGACCGACGTCGCGCACCGCGACGAGGTGGCCCGTGCCCAGCAGGAGCTGCGGGTGGAGCAGCTGGCGGCCCGTGCGGTCGCCGAGCTGGGCCTGGACCCGCAGGTGCTGGTCGACGAGTTCGGCCCGGACCGGCCGGTCCCCGTGACCGTCGTCGCGGACGCCGAGGGAGCGGACACCGAGGGAGCGGACGCGGAGGCGGCCCCGCGGACGGTGCCCTACGTGCGCGCGGAGCAGGAGAAGCGGCTCCGGGTCGCGGAGCGGGACCTGGCCCTGCTGGGCCGCGTCAACCCGCTCGCGCTGGAGGAGTTCGCCGCGCTCGAGGAGCGCCACGCCTTCCTCGCCGAGCAGCTCGCGGACCTGAAGAAGTCACGGGCGGA
Organism: Actinomycetes bacterium; assembly: GCA_023460255.1. Lineage (GTDB taxonomy): Bacteria > Actinomycetota > Actinomycetes > Actinomycetales > Cellulomonadaceae > Actinotalea. The sequence goes on along the minus strand of JAEWQZ010000321.1, from coordinate 4,662 downwards.
CCTCATGGAGATCGTCCGGGAGATCGACGAGCGCGTCGAGCAGGTCTTCGTCGAGGCGTACCGCGACACGGCCGAGCAGTTCGAGCAGGTCTTCGCCCGGCTCTTCCCGGGCGGCGAGGGCCGCCTCCTGCTCACGGACCCCGAGAACATGCTCACCACGGGCATCGAGGTGGAGGCCCGGCCCGCCGGGAAGAAGGTCAAGCGCCTCTCGCTGCTGTCGGGCGGGGAGCGGTCGCTGACCGCCGTGGCCCTCCTCGTCGCGATCTTCCGCGCCCGGCCCAGCCCGTTCTACGTCATGGACGAGGTCGAGGCCGCCCTCGACGACACGAACCTCGGGCGGCTGCTGGAGATCTTCCGCGAGCTGCGCGAGGACAGCCAGCTCATCGTCGTCACGCACCAGAAGCGGACGATGGAGATCGCCGACGCCCTGTACGGGGTGACCATGCGCGGCGACGGGGTGACCACCCTGATCAGCCAGCGGCTGCGCGAGGACGCCCCGGCCTGAGACGGCGGGCGCCGGTTGCGCCGGGCCGCGGGTGGGCTGTACCGGGCAGGTGGGACGCGGTGTGGAGATCGTGTGCCGATCCCGGCGGGAGTCGGTGGAGCGCGCGCGCTGCTGCGCCGAACGGGTGACACTGGGCCCATGGCACCCATCGTCACCTGGATCCTCGTCGCCCTTGTCACGGCGTTCCTGGTGATGCTCGTCGCGGGCACCACGTCGGGCGTCGCGCGCCCCGGGCCACGCCAGTTCGTGCGGGAGCTGCGCGACGGTCTGCGCCGCCGTCCGGACTCCGGCTCCGTCGGGCTGGTGCGGGGGGCCCGGATCGAGCTCACGCAGGCCGCCGACGCCGAGGGATCCGTCGACGACCTCTTCCGGATCGGGCAGACGCCGGCGCGGGCGTACGTCGACCCCGTCGAGCTGGCCGGACCGCTCGCGGGTCCGCTGGCCGGGGCCACGCGACGGATCCGCGAGTCCGTCCGCTGACGCCGGTCCCCGCACCGGACCGCCGACCCCTGGGCGCCCGGCCCGTCCGCGACGGCTCGTGGGCGGCGACGGCGACGTCCCCGACTGCCTGAGAGACTGACGCCGTGAACGAGCTCGTCGACGCCCTGCCCTGGCTCCTGCCCGCGCTCGCCGTGCTCGGCGTCGGGATCGCCATCCCGCTGCGCCGTCGCGACCGACGCCCGCCGCCTGCCCGACCGGACCGCACGGGGACGGCGGCGCCGAGCGTCGCAGAGGCTCCCGTGCTCGAGGAGGAGCAGGCCCCCACCGCCCCGGCGCTGGAGACCCCCGAGCCCGTCGCGGGCCGGCTGGTGCGGCTGCGGGAGCGGCTCGCCCGGTCCGGCTCGCCGCTGGGCGCGCGGCTGCTCACCGTCCTGTCCCGCGACCACCTCGACGAGGCCGACTGGGACGAGATCGAGGAGGTCCTGCTGCTGGCGGACGTCGGAGCGGGCCCCACCGCCGAGCTCGTCGACGCCCTGCGCGAGCGCGTCCGGGTGCTCGGCGTCCGCGACCCCGCGGCCGTGCGGGAGCTCCTGCGCGAGCAGCTCCTCGCGCTCGTCGACCCCGACCTCGACAGGTCGCTCGCGGTGGAGCCGACGGCGGTCACCGTGGACACGCCGGACGGCACGGGGGACGGGACGGCGACGCCCGGCGGGCACCGCCCCGCCGTCGTGCTCGTCGTCGGCGTGAACGGCACCGGCAAGACGACGACCGTCGGCAAGCTCGCCCGCGTGCTGGTCGCCCAGGGGCGCACCGTCGTGCTCGGGGCCGCGGACACCTTCCGGGCCGCTGCGGCCGACCAGCTCCAGACGTGGGGCGCCCGGGTGGGCGTCCCCGTCGTCCGGGCGGACCGCGAGGGAGCCGACCCGGCGTCGGTGGCCTTCGACGCGCTCGACGAGGCGACCACGGCAGGGGCCGATGTCGTGCTCGTCGACACCGCCGGCCGGCTGCAGAACAAGGCGGGCCTGATGGACGAGCTGGGCAAGATCGCCCGCGTGCTGTCCCGGTCGGGCCCGCTCGCCGAGGTCCTGCTCGTGCTCGACGCGACGACGGGTCAGAACGGGCTGCGCCAGGCGCAGGTGTTCACGGAGGTCGCCGGCGTCACGGGCATCGTGCTGACCAAGCTCGACGGCACCGCGAAGGGCGGGATCGTCGTCGCGGTGCAGCGCGAGCTCGGGGTGCCGGTCAAGCTCGTCGGGCTCGGGGAGGGGCCGGACGACCTGGCGCCGTTCGACCCCGAGGCGTTCGTCGACGGGCTGCTCGCCGGCTGATCCGTCAGCCGCACGCGGCCGCGACCCTGACGCGTGCAGGGCCCTGGCCCGCCCTCGGGCGAAACGCAGAGTTAACGCCGCGGGCGCGTGTGTGATCCGGCCGTAACAGGATGCGCGTCGGCGCGAAACCGAGCTCCTCGACAGTTGCTCCCGGACCAGCCGCCCGGCTGGCGAGGGAGGAAGTCACCGGATGGACCTCAACTTCGGAGCGACAGCCTGGATGCTCACCTCGGCATCCCTGGTGCTGCTGATGACGCCCGGACTGGCCCTGTTCTACGGCGGGATGTCCCGCGCCAAGTCCGTGCTGAACATGATGATGATGAGCTTCGGGACGCTGGGCGTCGTCGGGGTCATCTACGTGCTGTGGGGCTGGTCGATGTCCTACGGCTCCGACGTCGGCGGGCTCTTCGGGAACCCGTTCGACCAGTTCGCGCTCGACGGCGCCATCTACGACGACGCCGGTGAGTTCATCATCGACGGGTTCGGCGTGCCGGGAATCGTCGGCGTCGCGTTCCAGTCCACGTTCGCGATCATCACCGTCGCGCTCATCAGCGGCGCGCTGGCCGACCGCGTGAAGTTCGGCACCTGGCTGGTGTTCGCCGGCCTGTGGGCGACCCTGTCGTACTTCCCGATCGCGCACATGGTCTGGGGCGGCGGCCTGCTGAGCGGCAGCGAGGACGGCCTGGCTGCGATGATCTTCGGCACCACCGACGGCGCGGCCACCGTCGCACCGATCGACTTCGCGGGCGGCACCGTCGTGCACATCAACGCCGGCGTCGCGGCCCTGGTGCTCGCGCTCGTGATCGGCAAGCGCAAGGGCTTCGGCAAGGAGCCGATGCGGCCGCACAACCTGACGCTGGTCATGCTCGGCGCGGCCCTGCTGTGGTTCGGCTGGTTCGGCTTCAACGCGGGCTCGGCGTTCACCGCCGACGGCGCTGCGGGCCTGGCCTGGGTGAACACGACGACGGCGACGGCTGCTGCGATGCTCGCCTGGCTCGTGGTCGAGAAGATCCGCGACGGACACGCCACATCCCTCGGGGCGGCGTCCGGCGTCGTGGCCGGTCTGGTCGCGATCACCCCCGCAGCCGGCTCGGTCAGCCCCGGCGGCTCGATCTTCCTCGGCGCGATCGCCGGTGCGCTGTGCGCCCTCGCCGTCGGCCTGAAGTACCGGTTCGGGTACGACGACTCGCTCGACGTGGTCGGCGTCCACCTCGTCGGCGGCCTCGTCGGGACGGTGCTCATCGGCTTCTTCGGCACCGACACCGGTCTCTTCTACGGTGGTGGCGCGGAGCAGCTCGTCATCCAGGTCGTCATCGCGCTCGCCGCGATCGTCGTCTCGGGTCTGGTGACCCTCGTGCTCGGTCTCGCCCTCAAGGCGACCCTCGGCTGGCGGATCAGCGAGGAGGCCGAGGTCGCGGGCATCGACGTCGCGGTGCACGGCGAGACGGCCTACGAGGCGCTCCCGGGCACCCGGGCCCGCTCCGGTGACGCCCAGGTCCCCACGGCCGCCGGTCGTACCACCACGGAGGTGAACGCATGAAGCTCGTCACGGCTGTCATCCAGCCCCACCGGCTCGACGACGTGAAGGCTGCCCTCGAGGCGGCGGGTGTGCGGGGCATGACGGTGAGCGAGGCGAGCGGCTACGGCCGCCAGCGCGGGCACACCGAGGTCTACCGGGGCGCGGAGTACCAGGTCGACCTCATCCCCAAGGTCCGGCTGGAGGTCCTGGTGGCCGACGTCGACGCGATCAGCGTGACCGAGGCGATCATCAAGGCCGCCCAGACCGGCAAGATCGGCGACGGCAAGGTCTGGACCGTGCCGGTGGAGGACGTCGCACGCGTCCGCACCGGCGAGCACGGCCCCGACGCGCTCTGACCGATGCGCCCACCGGCTGACGGGCCCTCCCCGGCCGCGGTCGGCGCGACACCCGTGGCCCCGCACCCCCACCTGGGGGGGGGGGACCTCGCCGTCGACCGGCTCGACCTCGCCGCGCGGATGACCGGCGAGGGGGCCGACGGTGCGCTGCGCCGGGCCGCCGTCTCGCACCTGACCACTGCCCGGTTGGCCGCCCTCTTCGACGCGGCGGTCGCCGAGCTGCCGTCCGCCGAGGGCCTCGCGCTGGGTGCGGTGGGCAGCCTCGGGCGGGGCGACGCAGGGCCCGCCTCCGACCTGGACCTGCTCCTGGTGCACGACGGCCGCACCCACTCCGACGCGACGGTCGCACGCATCGCCGAGCAGCTCTGGTACCCCGTGTGGGACGCCGGCCTGGACCTCGACCACTCGGTGCGCTCGCTGGCGCAGTGCCGCCAGGTCGCCTCCGCGGACCTCACGGCGGCCGTCGGGCTCCTGGACCTGCGGCACGTCGCCGGCGACCGCACGGTGGTGCAC
>JAEWQZ010000320.1 GCA_023460255.1 Actinomycetes bacterium | reverse complement strand
GCCGTTCGGGCCGAGGAAGCCGTAGACGCTCCCGGTCGGGATGGCGAGGTCGACGCCGTCGACCGCCTTCGTGGTGCGGAAGTGCTTGACGAGGCCGTGTGCCTCGACGGCGAGCTCTGGGGACATGTCCGACATCGTGCGCCCGGGTACCGACACCGGACCAGACCATTTCCCCGACGACCGTCCGCCGGGGGGCAGAACTGTGACCTCCACAGCGTGGGGCCCGCGGTTCTGTGGGGACCCGGCGATCAGTCAGGGGCGCGGGGCGTGTCCGGGACCGGCCCGGGCGGCGCGTCGAGAGCCGCGACGGGCGGCATGTCGGGGCGGCGCACGAGGGGTGTCAGCACCACGCTGGACCGGGTCCGCACGACGAAGGGCTCGGCGTTGATCCGCTCGACGACGTCCTCCAGGTGGGCCATGTCCCGCGCGCGCACGTGCACGACGGCGTCGGCGTCACCCGTGACAGTGCTCGCTGCGACGACCTCCGGGTAGCGCTCGAAGGCCTCGCGCATGACGACGGGGCTCGTCGAGCCGGCCGCGTACACCTCCACGTGCGCCTCGGTGGCCCAGCCCGTCGCCGTCGGGTCCAGGCGGACGGTGAACCCGTCGACGACGCCGCGGCGCAGCAGCCGGTCCACGCGGCGCTTGACGGCCGGGGCGGACAGGTTCACGACGGCGCCGATGCGCGCGAAGCTCGCCCGCGCGTCGCGGCTGAGCTCGCGCAGGATGGCCGCGTCGATCGGGTCGATGTCCCCGGGGAGCACGGACCCAAGCATGCCCGACGCCGACTGCGCAGAGGGGGGTGCGCGTCCGGTCGGCGGAAGGTCCCACGAGTCCGGGGGCCGCCGTCGGCAGAATCGGCGCGTCGCGCCCCGCCGGGAGGTCAGGTGTTCCAGCAGGAGACCGCGCCCGTCGCCGGGTCGCTGCTCGCGTCGGCCCTGTGCGCCGCGCTGCCGCTGGTGCTGCTCTTCGCCCTGCTCGGCGTCGTGCGCATGAAGGCGCACCGCGCGGCCCTGGTGAGCCTGGCCGCCGCGCTGCTGCTCGCGGTCGTCGGCTGGCGGATGCCCGTGGGGCAGGCGCTGAGCGCCGCGGCGGAAGGCGGGTTCTACGGGCTCTTCCCGATCCTGTGGATCCTCGTCAACGCGCTGTGGCTGTACCGGATCACCGTGGACACCCCGTGGTTCGACGTGCTCGGCCGGTCGATCCGCTCGGTCTCGGACGACCTGCGCATCCTCGCGATCCTCGTCGCGTTCTGCTTCGGCTCCCTGCTGGAGGCGTTGGCCGGGTACGGGGCGCCGGTCGCCATCTCGGCGGCGATGCTCATGGCGGCGGGCATGAAGCCCATGACGTCGGCGCTGGTCTCCCTGCTGGCCAACACCGCGCCCGTGGCCTTCGGCGCGATGGCGGCGCCGATCATCGCGCTCGCGGGCGTCACCGGTCTGCCGCTGGACGACCTGTCGGCGATGGCCGGCCGCCAGACGCCGTTCATCGCGCTCCTGGTCCCGGTGCTGCTGGTGCTCATGGTCGACGGGCGCCGGGGCGTGCGGCAGACCTGGCCGGTCGCGCTGGTGGCGGGCTTCGTGTTCGGCCTGGCGAAGCTCGTCACCTCGAACTTCCTCGCGGTGGAGCTGACGGACGTCGTCGCGGCCGTGGCGACGGTGGCGGCGGTGCTCGCCATGCTGCGGGTGTGGCGGCCCGCCGAGCTCGTCGGGATCGAGGTGGAGGAGGAGGCCGAGCGGGAGGTCGTCGTCCGCCCGGCGCCCCGGGAGGTCTGGTTCGCGGTGGCGCCGTACCTCGTCGTCATGGCGGTCTTCACGCTGGCGCAGGTGCCGGCGGTCAAGGAGTGGCTGTCCGACGTCGGACGGGTCACCTTCGCGTGGCCGGGGCTGGACGTCGTCACGCCCGACGGCGAGCCGGTCGGCGCCCAGACGTTCACGCTCGACCACCTCAAGGCGACCGGCACGCTCCTCCTGCTCGCGGGCCTGGCGACCATGGCGATGTACCGGGTGGGCCTGCGGCGGGGGCTGCGGATCTACCGCGAGACGCTCGCCCAGCTGCGCCTGACGATCGTGACGGTCACGGCGGTGCTCGCCCTGTCGTTCGTCATGAACCTCTCCGGCCAGACGACGACGCTCGGCGCGGCGCTCGCCTCGACGGGCGTCGCGTTCGCGGCGCTGTCGCCCCTGATCGGCTGGATCGGCGTCGCGCTGACCGGGTCGGACACGTCGTCGAACGCGCTCTTCGGTCAGCTCCAGGTGACGGCTGCGGAGCAGACCGGGCTGTCGCCGGTGCTCATGGCGTCGGCGAACTCCTCGGCCGGGGTGCTCGGCAAGATGCTGTCGCTGCAGAACCTCGCGGTCGCGGCGGCCGCCGTCGGGCAGCCGGGCAGCGAGCCGACCTTGTTCCGCAAGCTGCTGCCGTGGAGCCTCGGGCTGCTCGTGCTCGTCACCGGCCTCGTGCTGCTCCAGACCGGCCCGCTGGCCTGGATGGTGCCCTGACCGGGCGGGTGGTCAGGCCAGCGCGTCGGCGATCCGGTCCAGGGCCCAGTCGAGGTCGTCCGGGCTGATCACCAGCGGCGGCGAGAGCCGCACCGTGTGCCCGTGGGTGTCCTTGACGAGCACCCGACGGGCGAGGAGGCGTTCGGCCAGGTCGCGGCCGGTCCCGCGGTCGGGCGCGACGTCCACGCCCGCCCAGAGGCCGACGCCGCGGCTCGCCTCCGCGAGGCCCGCGCGGACCATCTCGCCCAGCCGGGCGTGCAGGTGCGCGCCGAGGGCGGCGGCCCGGGACTGCATCTCGCCCGTGGCGAGGAGGTCCACGACGGCGATGCCGACGGCCGCGGCGAGCGGGTTGCCGCCGAACGTCGAGCCGTGCGTCCCCGCCGTGAGCACCCCGAGCACGTCACCGCGCCCGACGACGGCGCTGACCGGCACGATGCCGCCGCCGAGGGCCTTGCCGAGGCACACGAGGTCCGGCCGGACCCCGACGACCTCGCAGGCCAGCGTCGTCCCGGTGCGGCCGAGGCCGGACTGGATCTCGTCGGCGACGAGCAGCACCCCCGCCGCGTCGCACACGGCCCGCACCGCCGGCAGGTAGTCCGCGGGCGGCACGACGACGCCGGCCTCGCCCTGGATCGGCTCGAGCAGCACCGCGACGGTCGTGTGGTCGATCGCCGCGGCCACGGCCTCGGCGTCGCCGTAGGGAACCACGCGGAAGCCCGGCGTGTACGGGCCGAAGCCGCGCCGCGCGTCGTCGTCGGTGGAGAAGGAGACGACGGTCGTGGTGCGGCCGTGGAAGTTGCCGGCGGCCACGACGATGGTCGCCTCGTCGGCGGGCACGCCCCGCACGTCGTAGCCCCACTTGCGGACGGTCTTGACGGCCGTCTCGACCGCCTCGGCGCCGGTGTTCATGGGCAGGACGAGGGTCCGCGACCCGTCCGCCGACGCCGCGAGCAGGGGCCCGACGAGGCCGGCCAGCCGGTCCGCGAACTCCCCGAGCTGGTCGTGCAGGAAGGCCCGCGAGGTGAGCGTGAGCCGGTCGAGCTGGGCGTGCGCGGCGGCGACCAGCGCCGGGTGGCGGTGCCCGAAGTTCAGCGCCGAGTAGCCCGCGAGGAAGTCGAGGTACTCGATGCCCGCGACGTCGCGCACCCACGCGCCCTCGCCGCTCGCGATCCGGACGGGCAGCGGGTGGTAGTTGACGGCGAGGTGCGCCCCCGGCGTCGGCGCGCCCGGCAGGGCCAGGCCGTCGTCGTCGGCCAGGAGGTCCTCGTCGCGCAGGGTGCTCACGGTGTCCCCTTCGGTGGGCGGATCTCCAGGGTGCAGCACTTGGCGCCGCCGCCGCCCTTGAGCAGCTCGGACGTGTCGACGGCGACGGGCTCGAACCCGTGCTCGCGCAGCTGCGCAGGGAAGTCGACGGCCGCGGGGGAGTGCACCACGTGGTAGCCGTCGGAGACGGAGTTCAGGCCGAGGACGAGCGCGTCGCGCTCCGTGGCGATGATCGCGTCCGGGAAGCGCTCGCGCAGGACGCCCTGCGAGGCCGCCGAGAAGGCGCCCGGGTAGTAGGCGACGAGCGGCTGGGCGGGGGTCCCGTTGAGCGCGGTCAGCGCGGTGTCCAGGTGGTACCACCGCGGGTCCACGAGCTCGAGGGTGACGACCTCGTGGCCGGTCAGCTCGGCGAGCTCGCGGTGCGCGGCGGGGTCGGTCCGGAAGCCGGAGCCGCCGAGGATGGTGTCCCCGGCCATGAGGATGTCGCCCTCGCCCTCGTTGACCTCGGCGGCGGTGTGGGTGACGTAGCCACGGTCGGCGAACCACTTCTGGTAGGCGGGGCCTTCGGCGGCGCGCTCCGGGTAGCGGAACCGTGCCGAGTACACGAGGCCGTCGACGACCATGGCGCCGTTCGCCGCGTACACCATGTCCGGCAGGCCGGGGATCGGGTCGATGAGCTCGACGGTGTGGCCCCAGTCCAGGTACTGCCGGTACAGCACCTCCCACTGCGCGACGGCGCGGGCCGTGTCCGTGTGCTTCGTGACGTCCATCCACGGGTTGATCTCGTACGTGACGTCGAAGTACGTCGGGCGGCACATGAGGTAGTGGCGCGCGGTCGGGGTGCGGGTCACGGGCGTCCTCCGGGGTCGGGCCGGGTGGGGGAGCAGGGTGGACGCGCGGGTGGGCCTCGGGTGGAGGCTCCCGCGTGCGTCTGGATCGAGGTTAGGTGCACGACGCCGGGCAGGGGTGGTCGCAACGGTGCGCGCGCCCCGTCGATCCGTTGCGTCGGGCGGCCCCGCAGCGGCGATTCGTTGCGCTCCTCAGGCGCCGTCGGTCGGCCACCGGCTGTGCGGAAGGTCGGCCGCACATGCCGCGGCGAACCTTCCGCACGGCGGACCCGGGTGCGTGGGGGCCCGGCGAGCGGCGGGGTCGGTCAGCGGGCGACGCGGACGCGGATCGTGTGGTGGCCGCTCGCGCCGTCGGGAGCGGGGGGCGCGGTGCGGGCGGTCTGCACGTCGCCGGCGCCGTCCGTGGCGCGCACGGTGATGGTGTGCTCGCCCGGCGTCGCGTCCCACTGGTACACCCACTGCCGCCAGGCGTCGACGCCGAGGCTGTCGGCGAGGTCGGCGCGGAGCCAGGGGCCGTCGTCGATGCGGACCTCGACCCGCTCGATGCCGCGCGAGGGCGCCCACGCCACGCCGGCGACGGGCTGGCGGCCGGCGCGCACCGTGCCCCGCCGGGGGACGTCGATGCGCGACTGCGTCTTGATCGGGCCCTCGCGCGCCCAGCCGCGCGGGATCCAGTAGCCGACCTCCTCCTCGAAGGTCGTCAGCTCGATCGCCTCGAGCCACTTGGTCGCCGAGACGTAGCCGTACAGGCCCGGCACGACGAGGCGCGCCGGGAAGCCGTGGGCCCGGGGCAGCGGCTCGCCGTTCATGCCCAGCGCGACGAGGGCGCCGCCGTCGTCGGCGAGGGCGAGCTCCACCGGGAAGCCCGCGGTGAAGCCGTCCACCGATCGGCCGATCAGCTGGGTGGCGCCGGGTCGCACGCCGGCGCGGTCGAGCAGGTCGCGCAGCGGCACGCCCTGCCAGCGGGCGTTCCCGACGAGACCGCCGCCCACCTCGTTCGAGACGCAGGCGAGGGTGACGTCGGACTCGACGTGCGGCAGGGCGAGGAGGTCGTCGTAGCTCAGGCTGAACGGCCGGTCCACCAGGCCGCGCACCTCGAGGACCCAGTCCTCGGGGTCCACGTCGGGCACGATCAGGGCCGTGTCGATCCGGTAGAAGTCGGGGTTGGGAACGTGCAGCGGGGTGATCCCGTCGACGGGGAGGGACGCCCCGGGCGGGACGGGTCCGGCCGGGGCAGCCGGGCGCGGGAGCCGGATCGTCTCGCGGATGCGGTCGAGCCGGGGAGACGAGAGGAGGCGGCCGCCGGCCGCGCCGAGCGCCGCGACAGCGGCCGCCGTCGACGCCAGCACGAGGAAGCGCCGCCGGGGGAGGTCGGTCGGGTGGGCGGCGGGACCCGGCGTCGCGGGCGGCCGCGCGGGGTCCTGGAG
>JAEWQZ010000319.1 GCA_023460255.1 Actinomycetes bacterium | reverse complement strand
TGGACGCCTTCGGTGCCGCGGCCGGTGACATCGCCACCGGCGACGACGAGCTCGACCGGTTGTCGGCGCGCGAGCGCGAGGTGATGCGGCTCATCGCGCGCGGGTACTCCTACCGCGAGGTGGCCTCGGAGCTGTTCATCTCGATCAAGACGGTGGAGACGCACGTCTCGGCGGTGCTGCGCAAGCTCCAGCTGTCCTCGCGGCACGAGCTGACGAGGTGGGCCGCGGCGCGACGCCTGCTCTGACGCGGCGGCGGGCGGAACGGCGCGCAGGCCCTCATCTCACGGTCTTGCCGGTCGATCTGGGGGAGACGCGACCGACTCCCCGGAAGGCCCGCCCCGTGACCCGCTCCACCTCGCTGTCGATCGCCGGGAAGCTCGGGATCGTCCTGGGCCTCCTGGCGGTCGGCCTCGCCGCGCTGAGCCTCGTGGCGTCCCTGCAGGCGTACGACAGGATCATGTCCGAGCGTCGCGACGCGACGAGGACCGTGGTCGAGACGGCGGTCGGCATCGTCGAGCACTTCGGCGCGCAGGCCGCTGCGGGACGGATGACCGAGGGCGCCGCGCAGGACGCCGCGATCGCTGCCGTCCGAGACCTGAGGTACTCCGGTACGGAGTACTTCTGGATCAACGACATGACACCGGCGATGGTGATGCACCCGATGCAGCAGGAGCTCGACGGCACCGACCTGTCGACCAGCGCCGACCCGGACGGCACGCTCCTCTTCGTCGAGATGGTCGACGTGGTGCGTGCCGACGGCGCCGGCTTCGTCGCCTACCAGTGGCCCAAGCCCGGGACCGAGGCGCCGCAGCCCAAGATCTCCTACGTCGCGGGCTACGAGCCCTGGGGCTGGGTGATCGGCTCCGGTGTCTACGTGGACGACGTCCGCGCGGTCGCGCTCGGGGAGGCCGTGACACTCCTGCTCGCCGGACTGGGCATCCTCGCCACGATCGGCGCCGCGACGTGGTTCGTCGGCCGCAGCATCGTGCGGCCCCTGCGCCGGGCGACGTCGATCCTCGCCAGCGGGGACGTCGAGACGCGCCTGCCCGAGGGAGCCCGCCGGACGGAGCTCGAGCAGCTCGCCGGTGCGCTCAACGCGACCCTCGACCGTGCGGCAGCGGTCGCCGGGAGCGTCTCGGCCGTCGTCGCCGACCTGGACTCGGCCGCGGTCCGCCTGGTCCGGGCCGGCGACGACCTCGCGGGCGAGGCCGAGGGCACCGCGCGCCAGGCGGCGGCCGTGACCGTCTCGGCGCAGGAGGTGAGCGCGGGCATCGACTCGGTCGCCTCGGGTACCACCCAGATGGACGCGTCCATCGCCGAGATCGCACGGAACGCGCACGAGGTCGCGAGGATCGCGGCCGAGGCCGTCGAGGCTGCTGACGAGACGAACCGGACCGTCGCCGCGCTGGGCGAGTCGAGCGCCGAGATCGGCACAGTGGTCCGGATGATCACCCAGATCGCCGAGCAGACCAACCTGCTGGCGCTCAACGCGACCATCGAGGCAGCCCGCGCCGGGGAGGCGGGCAAGGGTTTCGCGGTCGTCGCCGGCGAGGTGAAGGAGCTGGCGCAGGAGACCGCGCGGGCCACGGGTGACATCGGCGCCCGGGTCGAGGCGATCCAGCAGGCGGTCGGCCGGGCGGCCGACGAGATCGGCCGGATCGGCGAGATCATCACGCGGATCAACGACTACCAGGTGACCATCGCGGGCGCGGTCGAGCAGCAGACGGCGACGACGTCGTCGATGGCGGCGAGCGTCACGCAGGCGGCCGACGGCGGCCGGCAGATCGCGAGCGCCCTCGACGTGGTGGAGGAGTCGTCGCAGCGCACGATGGCGGAGGTCGAGGCGATCCGCGCCGCGGCCAGGGAGCTCGCAGGGACGTCCCGGCGCCTCCAGGATGCCGTGCTGGCTCCGGCGGGCTGACGGCGCACGTCGGACGGAGATACCCCCCTAGGTATCTGGGACCAAGATCGTCTACGGTGATGGCATGCGCCGGCCCGCCTGGCTCGCGCCCCTGCCGCGCTTCGCCGTCGACGCCCTGCGGCCGGAGTGGACCGGCGGTGACCTGCTGCTCCAGCTCTGTGCCGACGATCCCGTCACCCTCGCGCACGCCGCTCGGGTGCTGGTGCGTCAGGCGTCGACGTTCGCCTCCGTGCGCTGGGTGCAGCAGGGCTTCCGGCGCGCACCGGGCGCTGTGGCGCCCGGCACCACGATGCGCAACCTGTTCGGGCAGGTCGACGAGACGCGCAACCTCGTCCCCGGCCGGGACGACGGCCTGATCTGGCACGACGACGGACCGATGGCGGGCGGCACCGGGATGGTGGTGCGACGCATCGCCATGGACCTCGACGGCTGGGAGGAGCTGGACCGGCCCGCCCGCGAGCTCGTCGTGGGCCGTCGGCTCTCCGACGGTGCGCCGCTGACCGGCCGTGCCGAGCACGACGAGCCCGACCTCGACGCGGTGGGGCCCGACGGGCTCGCGGTGATCCCGCCGTGGGCGCACGTCCGGCGGGCGCGGACGGACGACCCGCGGCAGCGCTTCCTGCGGCGTTCCTACTCCTACGACGACGGGACGGGCGGCGACGCCGGCCTGGTGTTCGTCACGTTCCAGGCGGACGTGACCGAGCAGTTCGTGCCCGTACAGCGCCGGCTCGCGGAGCTCGACCTCATGAACACCTGGACCACCCCGATCGGGTCCGCCGTCTTCGCGGTACCTGGTGGTGTCGCCCCGGGGGAGCACCTGGGCCAGCGCCTGCTGGCGTGAGGCCGGGCCGGTGCCTGCGGCGTCCCCGCGGGCACCTAGGCTTGAGGGGCCATGACGCTCTTCTCCGACTTCCCTGTGCTGCCCGGCGCGCGGATCCCCGCCGAGGCCCGCCTGCCCGCCGTCGTCCCGCCCCGGCGCGACGAGACGCCCGCTGCCGACCGGGAGGCGGAGGCGCGGGCCCGCGCCGACGCGCTGCTCGAGGGGCTCAACCCGCAGCAGCGCGAGGCGGTGCTGCACTCCGGTTCGCCGCTGCTCATCGTGGCGGGCGCCGGGTCGGGCAAGACCCGCGTGCTCACGCACCGCATCGCGCACAAGCTCGCCACCCGGCAGGTCCGGGCCGGGGAGGTGCTGGCCATCACCTTCACGAACAAGGCGGCCGGCGAGATGCGCGAGCGGGTCGAGGCGATCGTCGGGCCCCCGGCGCGCGCGATGTGGGTGTCGACCTTCCACTCGGCGTGCGTGCGCATCCTGCGGCGCGAGCACGAGGTCCTCGGACTGCGCTCGACGTTCTCCATCTACGACGCCGCGGACAGCCAGCGGCTGCTCACGCTCGTCGGCCGCGAGCTGGACCTCGACCCCAAGAAGTTCCCGGTCAAGGGCCTGGCCCATCGGATCTCCAACCTCAAGGACGAGCTGGTCGACCCGGAGGCGTACGCGCGATCGTCGGGTGCCTCGGCCGGTGAGGCGAACCAGTTCGACGAGATCCTGTCGGCGGTCTACACCCGCTACCAGCAGCGGCTGCGCGCGGCGAACGCGCTGGACTTCGACGACCTCATCATGACCACCGTCAACCTGCTCCAGGCGTTCCCGCAGGTCGCGGAGCACTACCGACGACGGTTCCGGCAGATCCTCGTCGACGAGTACCAGGACACCAACCACGCGCAGTACGTGCTCGTGCGCGAGCTCGTCGGCCGGGCGGGGGAGCTCGCCGCCGACCCGGGCGAGCTCACCGTCGTCGGCGACGCCGACCAGTCGATCTACGCGTTCCGGGGCGCGACGATCCGCAACATCCTCGAGTTCGAGGCCGACTACCCCGACGCCCGCACCATCCTGCTGGAGCAGAACTACCGGTCGACGCAGACGATCCTCTCGGCCGCGAACGCCGTCATCGCCCGGAACCCGGGCCGCAAGGAGAAGCGGCTCTGGACGGCGGAGGGCGCCGGACCGCAGATCGTCGGGTACGTCGCCGACAACGAGCACGAGGAGGCCCGGTTCGTCGCCGAGGAGATCGACCGGCTCGGCGACGACCACGGCGTGCGTCCCGGTGACGTCGCCGTCTTCTACCGGACCAACGCCCAGTCGCGGGCCCTGGAGGAGGTGCTCATCCGCGTCGGGCTGCCGTACAAGGTGGTCGGCGGCACGCGGTTCTACGAGCGCCGCGAGATCAAGGACGCGATCGCCTACCTGCGCGCCATCGTCAACCCGGACGACGACGTGAACCTGCGGCGCATCCTCAACGTCCCCAAGCGAGGGCTGGGGGACCGGTCGGAGGCGATGATCGCCGGCTTCGCCGAACGTGAGCGGATCTCGTTCGGCGCTGCGCTCGAGCGGCTCGACGAGGTGTACGGGCTCTCGCCGCGAGCCCTGCGGCCGCTCGCGGAGTTCGCGGAGCTGCTCGCCGGGTTGCGGGAGCTCGCGGCCGGGGCCGGGCCCGCGGAGGTGCTGGGCGCCGTCCTCGACCGGACCGGGTACCTGGCCGAGCTGCGCGCGAGCGACGACCCGCAGGACGGGTCGCGCGTGGACAACCTCGCCGAGCTGCACGCGGTGGCGACGGAGTTCGAGCAGTCCGACCCGGACGGCGACCTCGCGGACTTCCTCGAGCGGGTGTCACTGGTCGCCGACTCCGACCAGATCCCCGACGCCGACGACGCCGCTGGCGAGGGCGCGCAGGTCGACCAGGGCCAGGTCACGCTCATGACCCTGCACACGGCCAAGGGCCTGGAGTTCCCCGTCGTCTTCGTCACCGGCTGGGAGGACGGCACGTTCCCGCACATGCGGTCGTTGGCGGACCCGGACCAGCTCGCCGAGGAGCGTCGCCTCGCCTACGTCGGGCTGACCCGGGCGCGGCAGCGGCTGTACATCTCCCGGGCCGCCGTGCGGACCGCGTGGGGCGTGCCGAACGAGTTCCCCGCCAGCCGCTTCCTCGACGACCTGCCCGACGAGCTCGTGGACTGGCGGCGCCGGGAGTCGAGCATGCAGGCGCTGCGCGGGTCGGGCTCGGGCTGGGGCGGCGGCGCGTCGGCGTGGGGCGGGTCGGGCGCAGGGTCGGCGTGGGGCGGGTCGGGCGCAGGGTCGGCGTG
>JAEWQZ010000318.1 GCA_023460255.1 Actinomycetes bacterium | reverse complement strand
GGGCCAGGACCATCAGCGGCGTGACGACCGAGTCGAGCCGGCCGAGGGCGACCGGCCCCAGCAGGGCGAGGAACGCCAGCCACCACCACGCACCCGCGGGGGAGCGGCGCTCCTCGTCGGGCCGGCGTGGGCCGAGCAGCGCGGCCGTCGCCGCGGCGTCGAGCACCGTCACCAGGGCGCACCAGGCGAGGGCGTAGCCCACGCTCGACGTCGTCCCCGCCAGGCCCGGCAGGACCATCGGCACCAGCGCCCCCGCGGGGTACACCCACGGGCCGTCGAGCACCGGCCAGGCGGCGTAGTCGAGCCCGAGGTGCATCCACCAGCGGTAGAGGTCGACGTCCGCGAACGACGACGCGGGCGCGACGACGATCCCCAGGAACGCCAGACCCGCGTGGACGACGGCGAACGCCGCCCACAGCGCGGCCCGCGACCGGGTCGCCCCCAGCACGGGGGGCGTCAGGCGCCGGCCGCTGTGCCGGCCGCGAGGATGAAGAACGGCAGCAGGATGAGCAGGAAGATCAGGGTGTACCCCACCGCGCCGATGTACCCGGTGATGACGCCGGCGAGGGCCATGCCGTCGCCGCCCTCGCCACGCTCGCGGATCTGCTTGCGCGCCATGTGGCCGACGATGATCGCGGGGATCGACGCGAGGATCGGCAGCACGACGAGCCCGACGATGCCGAGGACGAGCGCGATCACCGCCATCTGGTTGGTCGGCGGGCTGGGCGCGTAGCCGTAGCCGTAGGCCGGAGCGGTCGCCGGGTACGGGTACGGCTGCGGGGCGGACCCGTACGGCTGCGGCTGGGCCGGGCTCCCGTACGGGTACGGCTGGGCCGGGCTCCCGTAGGGGTACGGCTGGGGCTGGTCGCCGGACGCCGCCGCGGCGGGCGTCGAGCCGTCGGCCTGGGGCGCCGCGTAGGGCGACGTCGGGCCGTCGCCGGAGCCGGTGGGTGTCGGGTCCTGGTCGCTCACTGTCTCCTCCTCGGGCGGGTCGGTGGGCAGGCGTTCCGACACGCGCGAATCAGCATCCCATACGCGCTCCGTGGCGCGTACGGGGTCGCTATCGTTCGTCCGGGTCGCGCGCTGGCGCCCCCTCCAGCGTCACCGGACGGCGACCCCCGGACCGAGGGAGTCACGGCATGAGCAGCATCGGTTGGCGGGTGCACGGCGACGGTCGGCAGGTGACGCCCGGGGGCGTGGTGGCCCCCGAGGAACGCCTGAGCTGGCCGCGCACGATCGGCATCGGCATGCAGCACGTGGTCGCCATGTTCGGCGCCACGATCCTCGTGCCGGCGATCACCGGCTTCCCCGCCTCGACGACGCTGTTCTTCTCCGCCGTCGGCACCGTGGCGTTCCTGCTCATCACGGGCAACCGGCTGCCCAGCTACCTGGGCTCGTCCTTCGCGTTCATCGCCCCGGTGGCGGCGGCGACTGCGAGCGGCGGGTTCACGCTGGCGTCGGGCGGCGTGCTCATCGCCGGTGCCCTGCTCGCGATCGTCGGCGTCGTCGTGCACCTGTGGGGCGCGCGCTGGATCGACGTCGTCATGCCGCCGATCGTCACCGGCACGATCGTCGCCCTCATCGGCATCAACCTCGCGCCGGCGGCGTGGGGCAGCGTGCAGGCGTCGCCGTGGACGGCGATCGTGACCATCGCGGCGATCGCGTTCGTCACGGTGTTCTTCCGCGGGATCCTCGGCCGGCTGTCGATCCTCGTCGGCGTGGCCGTCGGCTACGCGTTCGCCGCGATCCGCGGCGAGGTGAGCTTCAGCACGCCGCCGAACGCGGGCCAGCCGAGCGTCGAGGAGGCCGACCTGTTCGGCCTGCCGATCTTCGACACCCCGACCTTCTCCTGGAGCATCCTCGGCCTGTTCATCCCCGTCGTCCTCGTGCTCATCGCGGAGAACGTCGGGCACGTGAAGTCGGTGGCCGCGATGACCGGCCAGGACTACGACGGGCTCATGGGCCGCGCGCTGCTGGCCGATGGCGTCGCGACCACGCTGGCCGGTGCCGGCGGCGGCTCGGGCACGACGACGTACGCGGAGAACATCGGCGTCATGGCCGCGAGCAAGGTGTACTCGACGGCCGCCTACTGGGTCGCGGCCGCCACGGCCCTCGTGCTCAGCCTCTCGCCCAAGTTCGGGGCGCTCGTCGCGACGGTCCCCGCGGGCGTTCTCGGCGGGGCGGGCACGGTGCTGTACGGGATGATCTGCATCCTCGGTGCACGGATCTGGGTGCAGAACAAGGTGAGCTTCGCCGACCCGGTCAACCTCACGACGGCGGGCGTCGGCCTCATCATCGCGGCCGCCGACTTCCAGTTCGTCACCGACGGTGGCCTGGAGTTCAAGGGCATCGCGATCGGCACCGGCGCCGTCCTGGTCATGTACCACGGCATGCGTGCCGTCGCGAAGTGGCGCGGCACCCACTGGGAGGCCGCGACGCCGGCGTCCGTGCCGTCCGGGGACGAGCTGGCCGGGCTCGGCGCGACCGCCGCGGCGACGACGGCCGCCGACGAGCCGGTGGTCGACGAGCCGGTGGTCGACGAGCCGGAGCCGGCGAAGGACTGACAGGCTCGGCGCCCAGGGGCGGGGCGCCGAGAGCCCCCCAGGGGCCGTGCCCCCGCGTGGGCCGACGAGAGCGTCCGTCGGCCCGTGTCGGGGGCACAGCTCTGTCCGGCCTCAGCCCTCCGGCGCGGCAGACGCCTCGGCGCTCGGCGAGGGCGACGGCGAGGGAGCGGGCTGGGCGTTCACCAGCGCGTCGGCCATCGGGACGCAGCCCGTCGGGTCGGCCAGCGGCTCGGTCGCCACGAGGGTCACGTCACTCTCGGCCGTCAGGTCGTTCCACTGCTCGCCGAGGATGAGGTCGACGGTGGCGTCCTCCCGACGGTCGAGGACGAAGATCGGGTCCGGCACGTGCGCGGCGAGCGTGTACGCGGTCGCCACGCCCTGCTCGCCGAACCGGATCCGCGCGGTGCCCTGGACGCCCACCGGCAGGTAGTTGCCCACCTCGATCGTGACGAAGCCCCGCGCCTTGAGGGCCAGGTCGGTCTGCCCGGCCAGGCCGACCCGGCTCGTGCCGTTGAGCACCCGGATCTGGGTGGTGGTCGCGGCGACGGGCAGCGTGTCCGGGGGCACGCACGGCGGCGCGTCGAAGACCGGTGCGGTGTTCTCCGGCTCCGGCGTCGTGAACTCGCGGTCGAGGAAGGGGACCTCCATCGCGCCCGTGTAGACGGCGGTGGCGCCCAGCCCCGCGAGGGCCAGGAAGGCGATGAGGGAGCCGAAGACGACAGCCTGCCGCTCGTGCTTGCGGCGGCGGCGGAGCGCACGCTCCGGGTCGCGGTACTGGCTCATCCCTCGTCCAGCACCAGCACTCGGGCGTGCAGCACGGGCCGCTGCTGGAGGGCGGCGCGGACCGCGCGGTGCAGCCCGTCCTCGAGGTACATGACGCCCTTGTACTGGACGACGTGCGCGAAGAGGTCCCCGTAGAACGTGGAGTCCTCCGCGAGGAGGGCGTCCAGGCTGAGGGTGCGCTTGGTGGTGACGAGCTCGTCGAGGCGCACCTGGCGCGGCGGGACCTCCGCCCACTGCTTCGTCGTCGTCAGGCCATGGTCAGGGTAGGGACGTCCCTCACCGACCCCCTTGAAGATCACGGAGGGAGTCTACTGGGCCGCGCGCGGGACCCCCGTCCACCCGCGGGGTGACGTGGGGCCGTCGCCCCGAGAGGTGGCACGGGCCGGGCGTCGGACGGAAGAGTGGGGGCCATGGCGGAGGACGGCGTTGGCCCGGTGCACCTGGTGATCATGGGTGTCTCGGGGTCGGGCAAGACGACCCTGGCCCAGCTCCTCGAGCGGCGGCTCGGCTGGCCCTACGCGGAGGCCGACGACTTCCACCCACGGGCCAACGTCGAGAAGATGGCCGCCGGCATCCCCCTGGACGACGCCGACCGCCGGCCCTGGCTCGAGGCGTTGCGGGACTGGCTGACGGCGCAGGCCGCGGCCGGTCGCAGCACGATCGTCACGTGCTCCGCGCTGCGGCGCGCCTACCGGGACGTGCTGCGCGAGGCCGACGGGAGGGTCCGGTTCGTGCACCTGACGGCGGTGCCGGAGCTCATCGCCCCGCGCCTCGACGGGCGAGCGGGGCACTTCATGCCGGCGTCGTTGCTCGGCTCGCAGCTCGCGACGCTGGAGCCGCTCGTCGCGGGGGAGGACGGCGTCGTGGTGGTCGTCGACGTCCCGCCGGAACAGGTCGCGGACCGCGCGCTGGAGGCGTTGGGCATCGCGCCGGGCCGCCCGTAGCGGTCGGCCTCAGCTTCCCGCGATCTGCGGGGATGACGTGCGGGGGGCGGTGCCTCAGGCGAGGGCTGCGTGCACGGCCGCCAGGCGCTCCGCGGCCTCCTGTGCGACGTCAGCCAGCCCGGCGTTGCCGGTGACGGACACCATCGTCAGCGGGTCGAGCGACTGCACGAGCGTGCGGCCGTCCTCCAGGGCGCGCACGACGACGTTGCAGGGCAGCAGCAGCCCGATGGACTCCTCGGCCTGGAGCGCCCGGTGCGCGAACGGCGGGTTGCACGCCCCGAGGATCACCTGGGGCGGGATCTCGACCCCCAGCTTGGCGCGCAGCGTCGCCGCGAGGTCGATCTCCGTCAGGACGCCGAAGCCCTGGGCGGCGAGCGCCGCGCGGGTGGCCTCGAGGGTCTCCGTCAGCGGCCTGTCGACGACCGTCGACGTGCCGTACGTCGTGGACGAGGGGAGGGTCACGGCGTCCTCCGCTCAGTGGCTGTGCGCGTGCTCGCTGTGGTCGTGGTCATGGTCGCTGTGCTCGTGCTCGGCGAGCTGGCGCCGGACGTCGTCCATGTCGAGCTCACGCACCTGGCGGACGAGGTCCTCGAGGGCGGCCGCCGGCAGGGCGCCGGGCTGCGCGAAGACGAGGATGCCGTCGCGGAAGATCATCAGGGTCGGGATCGACGTGATGCCGGCCTGTGCGGCGAGCTCCTGCTCGGCCTCGGTGTCGACCTTGCCGAAGACGATGTCGGGGTTCTCCTCCGACGCCTTCTCGAAGATCGGTGCGAACATGCGGCACGGCCCGCACCAGGCGGCCCAGAAGTCGACGAGGACGATCCCGTTGTCGGCGATCGTGGACTCGAACGTCTCGGCGGTCAGGGTGACGGTGGACATGCGGCTCCTCAGGTCGGTCGGTCGGGAGGTCGTCTCAGGATACCCCCAGGGGTATCAACACACGCAGCGACCCGGTATTCCCGTCCAGCCTGCGCCCCGTCCGGCGGTACGGCGACCGCTCGCGACGCGCGGCCGTCAGCGCGGCGGGCCGGCGGAGACGCGCTCGAGCATCTGCTCGTGACTGCCGCGCAGCCCGAACACCGACTCGAACCACCACGTCGCGCCGGCCTCCGCGTACGCAGGGGCGAGCCCGCGCTCGCCGGCGGTCGTCGTCCCGTTCACAGCGACGTCGAAGCCCTCCCGTGCGCCCTGCGCACGCAGGTAGGTGACGGAGCCGGCCAGGTCCTCGGGCGAACAGACGACCGACTGCGTCTCGTCGATCGCCGACGTGATCCAGCCGTCCCAGCGCGCCGCCCGACGCAGCGCGGGCCGGCTCCAGCCACCGATCCACACCGGGACGCGCGGGGTCTGGGTGGCCCGGTTCGCGACCTGCGCCGCCGTCGCGACGTAGTGCTCGCCCTCGTGGTCGACCGTCTCGGCGTTGCACCACCGCACGACGAGCTCGAGGGCCTCGTCGGTCATCGCGGCCCGGGTCCGGTCGTCGCGGTGGTCACCCAGCGGGGCGAGGTCCTCCGCGACGCCCAGCCCGGCGCCGAACGTGAACCGCCCACCGCTCAGCGCGTCGAGCGCGTGCACCGACCGCGCCAGCATGTGCGGGCGGTACCGGGGGACCGGCGACACGTCGGTGACCAGCCGGAGGCGGTCGGTCGCGCAGGCCACCGCCGCCAGGGTGACCCACGGGTCGCCGACGCCGCCCCAGAAGTGGCAGTGGTCCCAGATGCACAGCCCGTCCCAGCCGGCGGCCTCGGCGGCCCTGGCCAGCTCCACGACGGGTCCGGGCTCCGCGTAGGGCCCGAACGGGACGACCTCGATGCCGTACCGCACGGCTGCCTCCTCGTCCGGTGCACGGCGCCCGGCGGCGTCGTCCTCCGCACCGGTCCTCTCCGGACGCTACGGCCGACCACCGACACGGTTCGATCATGATCCGGCGCCCGGTCCCGCGGGCGTCGCCCGGTTTGCCCGCCAGACCTGGGACTTTGGTCCCTAGTCCTCTCCGGCGCCGCTCGGTCAGCCTCGAAGTGGGCGACAACGTCGCCGCCCCCGCCCAGGGACCCCTGGAGGCGCCATGGCAGCGAAGGTGCTGGTCACCTACGCGTCGCGGCACGGCGCCACGAAGGGCATCGCGCAGGCGGTCGGGTCGATCCTGCACTCCTGCGGCCACCAGGTCCGCCTGCTGCCCGCCGCCGTCGTGCAGGGCGTCGAGGGGTTCGACGTCGTCGTCGTCGGCTCCGCCGTGTACCACGAGCAGTGGATGTGGGACGCGCGGCGGCTGGCCAAGCGGGCCCGGGGCGAGCTGGCCGACCGTCCGGTCTGGCTCTTCTCGAGCGGCCCCGTCGGCGGGACGCCGGACGGCGACGCGCTCGTGGAGCGCCTGTGCGGCCTGGACACCGACCTGCCCGGCCACCTCGGACGGTGCCTGCGGGGCGTCGACGTCCGCGGGCACGCGACGTTCGCCGGCCGCCTGGACCCCAAGGTCGCCGCCGGCATGGACACCTACGTGCCGCACGGCGACTGGCGCGACATGGCGCAGGTGCGCGAGTGGGCTCAGCGCGTCGGCGGCCGCGCGGCGCTGCCCACCCCGCGCACGGTGCCCGTGGCGGAGCGCGGCTTCGGACTCAGCCTCGGCCGGGTCTGACCCTGCCCGGGACGTCGGCGGCGCCGGGCCGGGCGAGTCGGCGCTCGAGCTCGCCGTGGTCGTCGGTCGGCTGACCGCCGCCGACCCCGCAGCCGGGGCTCAGCAGACCCCGGACTCCGACTCCTCACCCGCTAACCAGTCGGGCGAGGCCCACACGGGCAGCGTCTCCTCGTTCCCGAAGCCCAGCCCCGACCGGGTGATGACGGTGGTGCCGGCGCCGAAGCTGCTCGCGAGCGCCTGGCAGTCCGTGACCTCCCACAGGATCGTCATGGTGCCGACCTGACCGTGGGCGAGGCGTCCGTGCGTCCCGGTCCCGCGATCCCCGGGCCCGAGGCGCGTGACCTGCTCCAGGTCGCCCCCGTCGGTGAGCAGCCCCGGTGCGAGGTGGACCTCGGCGGGCGTGGCCCCGGGGACGCCCGGCACGTCGACGACCTCGACCCACGGCCACCCCTGCGCGCGAACCTCGGAGACGGTCACGAACAGGTCCCCGGACGGCCCGGCGACGCCGGCCGACGAGTCCTCGACGAGCGACGGACGCAGGACGTCCGAGCTCCACCACGCCCCCGCGAGCACCGCGACACCCGCGACGAGGAGGGCGACGTTGCGTCCGGTGGACCGGGCAGGCAGGAGCGTCTCCACCGTCGGGTCGTCCACGGGCGCGAGGGCCGACGCATCACCGACCGGCGGCTCGGGGTCGGCGGGGGGCATTGCCTCGGTCATTGGCCCAATGTACTATGCCAATAGGCCAAACGGAAGGCGGGACGATGACCGGCGGCGCAGCCATGGTGACGGTGGTGCTCCTGCTCCTCGCGGTGCCGGTCACCATCGTCGCGACCCGGATCGTCGCCACCCGGGTGTACGACCGGGACGTGCGGTGGCTCGCCGGGGCGACCACGCCGACGGAGGCCTACGTCGTCGCGCAGTACCTGCGCCGGCACCGGCTGCACCGGCTGAGCGGCGGCCTGTTCGGGATCGCGCTGGCCCTGGTCATCGGGATCCGCTGGTACGGCCAGGGCGGTCTCGCCCTCGGGACGACCAGCCCCCTCGCCGACGTGCTGTTCTGCGGGGTGGCCGGCGTCGTCGTCGGGGCGCTGTCGGCGGAGACCTACCGCCTGCGGCTGCCCCGCGGCGGTCCGGTCGCCGCGTCCCTCGCCCCGCGGCCGGGGCTGCCCCTGGGCAGGCACGCGTGGGCCGCTCGGGCCGTCCTCGCGGGCTC